>RFNI01000190.1 GCA_009927245.1 Actinomycetota bacterium
GTACTGGTTCTGGAAACCTATATTTCAGCAACTTAGTGGTTGTAGTTTGGCAGTTATTCACATTGGTCTAGAACTCTATTCGCTATGAAGACCTCTATTCGAATTAACTCTATGTTTGTCGCACTAGCGTTCGCGCTAGCACTGGTGGTTGCACCAGGAACAGCCACAGCCGCTGTTACTTTCTCTCTTCCATCAGCACCTCAGAACGTGACTGCAGTTCCTGCAGCCGGAGGTTTCACAGTCAGCTGGGAAGCGCCAAGTTCTAATGGAAACACACCTGTCACACAGTTTGTTGTTGACGGTGGACATGGAACCTGTGTAACTACAGTCCCTGGATCTGAGCGCAGCGCTTTTGTCCCTGCGGTTAACTCTTCAGCGGCATCCTTCAAGGTCTATGCAGTAAACAACCAGGGTTTTGGTCCCGGTTCAACTGCTTCGGTCAGCGTTATCCCACAAGCTGCTAAAGCCGGCTTCTTTGCGGTTGACAACATGGGTGTCACAACCAACATTGGTTCGACAACCGGAAACTTCGCAAAACTAAGGATTAGATCTTCGGCTTACTTTGGTTCAGTCTCAACCCCTTCCGGTAACGGTGCTTGGTTACTTGCAAACGGAGGGCGCATTGTTGCTCTTGGTGATGCAACAGTTACAAGCTCACCTCTAACTGATCCTGCAATTCAGATTGTTTCTTCTTACAACCGTCTTGGTTACTACGTAATTGGTAAGAACGGTCAAGTTTCAGCTTCTGCTAACGCACCTGTTATTGAAAGCACTAGTCCAAGCTCAAGAGTTGTTATCGGTGGAGTCCCTACCTCAAGCGGTAAGGGCATCTGGCTGGTAAGAACGAACGGAAAGATCGATGGTATCGGTGACGCAACCTCTGGCGCACTAGCCAAGGGTCAGTATGTTCGAGTTGTTCCTCGCGCAACAGGAGATGGTTTCTGGGCAATCACCAAGGCTGGAAAAGTTGTTTCATTCGGTGATGCCCCGACTATTACCGCTCTTGCTCTAAACGTTAAGGACACAGCTCTTGCTGCTAACGGTGATGGCTTCTACGCACTAAATAACTCAGGCTCTATTTCAGCTTTGGGTGATGTTGCGCCATTGGCTGTTACATCAGTTTCAGGTGCTATTGCTCTAGTGAACACAGCTAAGGTAAGTGACGTCAAGGACATCCAGATCGACGCTTTCAGCGACTTCCACGGTGCACTTGACTACACCAAGACAACAGCAGCTGGCTTCGATACATACACCAGCGGTTCGCCGGTATTGGCAGCTAACTTTGCTGCTGACCGCGCACTAAACCCAGCTACGTTCACTTTTGCAAGCGGTGACAACTGGGGTGCAGCTCCACCGCTATCAACAGTCTTCGATGAGATGCCATCTGTTGAGGCGCTGAACTTCATGGGAGTGGATGTATCAACTTTCGGTAACCACGAACACGACAAGCCACTAGCAAACGTAAACGCTCGTATTGCGGCTTCGAAGTACAAGTGGGTTGTTTCTAACTACTCAAGCCTTGCTGAAATCAACGCTAGGAACTTTAACGGTATTGCTGCAGCGCCGTGGACAATCGTTGATCGCGGTGGCGTCAAGGTTGGCGTAATTGGGTTGAACACTCCTGAAACCAAGGAAGTAGTTTTCCCTGGTAACTTAGGTGGAATTACCATCGGTGATGTTCTAGGAACCAACGCAGCTGGCACTGCAACCAAGACTCAGGTTAAGGCGGCTATCAAGGCTGCTCGCCAGGCTGGTGCCGATGTTGTTGTCTCTCTCGTACACGAAGGTTTCGGACAGTTCAACGCAGATAACAGCGCAGCTGAAGGACGTCTACTTGACATCGTTCCGCTACTTGAAGGATCAGATATCGTACTTGGTGGCCACAGCCACTTGAAGTATGCAGGTATCGTTTCGAACAAGCTAGTTGCTGAGACTCCTAACGCTGGAACTCTTTACAACAGGATTCGTGCTTGTGTTGACACTGCGACTCACAAGACCCTGGGTTCAAGAGTTGAGCACGTAACCCCAACAGTGAAGGTTCCAGCAGGAACTGCTTTGGCTGCGACCGGAATGAACCAAGATGCAATCGCATCCATCGCGGCTTACAAGGCAAACCTTGGTACCAAGTACAACGTTGTTATCGGATCTATCGCTGATGTTGCACCTAACGGTGGAACCCCAGCTATCCAGAGAAACTACGAGACTGGCTTGGGTAACTACATTGCTGACAACCTAAGAACAGCAATGGGAACTCAGCTAGCAATTACTAATGGTGGAGGTATTCGCGACATGCTACCTGCGAAGACCTTCGTGCCTACCAATGCCTCAATCGTGAGACCAAGCTGGTCTAGCCTGCAGTCTGGCTACACCACCAGCTCTGGTCCTTGGAAGGTAACCAGCTCTGGTCCATACACCCTTACCGTTGGTGACGTTGCAACCGTGCTTCCTTTCGGAAACACAGCGGCAACCACCACAATCACCGGTGCAGATGTTTGGGCAGCGCTAGAGAACGGTGTTTCACAGATCTCTCTAGGTGCCGGAAGATTCCCTCAGGTATCTGGTTTGAAGTTCACCTTCGACATGAGTATCGCTGCCAACAGTGGTCGCGTTACAGCAGTAACCCTGACCGATGGAACTCCAATTCCTAAGAGCACTGCAGTAACTTACACCCTGGCTACCAACGACTTCATGGTCGCCGGTGGTGACGGATACACAATGTTCGGTGGTCTAGCTAAGGCTAGAACCCGCGATGTGCTTGAGACCGTTGTTCGCGAAGCCATCATTCGCGACAGCGCTAACGGCCCAGTTGTAATGTCAACTGACGGAAGAATCACTCGCATCGGCTAAGTAACTAAGTAGTCAAATGGGAGGGTCGAAAGACCCTCCCATTTCTATTAGTCTGGTCCTATGAGTTCAAACATCACCCTTATCTTCGATGGTGATTGTGGTTTCTGTACCACGGCAGCGAACTTCATAGTTAAGAACAGTAAGACCAAGATTGTCGCTGTCCCTTGGCAGCGAACAGATTTGAGTAAGTTCTCACTAACAGAAGCTCAAGTAGCTGATCAGGTTTATCTAGTTGTCGATGACGAGTCCTTTGGCGGACATGAAGCCTTCGCCATGGTCTTTAGAGTCCAACCAAATTCCTTTGTTAGGTTCATGGGCAAGATCATGATGAGTAAATACCTACGCTGGTTTGCTGCCCCAACATATCGCTTAGTAGCCAAGTATCGCCACAAACTTCCTGGTGGGACACCTGCCTGCAAGTTGCCTCAGAATTAACTTCCGAAACGAAAAAGTCAGGATCCGGCTAATGATCTCTCTAAGAAGATGCTTACTTGCACTAATGGTCCTGGCGTCTCTTGGGTTCACAGCTCCAAGTTCAGCCAATGTTGAGGACTTTAGCTTTACATCCTTTGAGGCGACCTACAAACTCTCTGTAAACGCAGAGAAGAACAACCGTGCTGAGATGTTGGTTACCGAGACACTTGTAGCCGATTTCCCTGAGTTTGATCAGAACCATGGAATCAGACGAAGTATTCCAGATTCTAGTTATGAAAAATTTCCAGCACTATTAGATGACATCGAAGTGCTTGATGAATTTGGTCAAGCAAGAGACTTCGAAATTACTTCTGAAGGCGGATTCACCAACTTAGCTATCAAGCCTGCAGATGGCTCATTCGTTCAGGGTAAGCAAACTTATGTAATTAATTACCGTCAGTCTTGGGTAATTAACAACTACCAGAAAAGCACTGGCTTTGATGAGTTCTACTGGGATGTGAATGGCACTGGTTGGCAGCAGAGTTTTGGCCAAGTTAAAGCAACTGTAATTCTTGACCAAAGCCTCAGGGAGATTCTTATCGCCGACAAGATATCCTGTTATCAGGGCCCTCAAGGGTCAACAGAGAAGTGTTCTTCCATAACTGCAGGAGATAGCTATTTCACCTTCACATCTGGGAAGCTCAGTGCATTTGAAAATCTCACCGTCGTAATTCCATTCAAGCCAAACATTGTAAACACAACTGGTCCGATTATTGAGGGAACTTTTAGTTGGTATGGCTATTGGGTGTGTGTTGGCGCTCTGTTTGCTGTGTTGCTTTGGGCGCTTTACTTTAGAATCTTCCGGATAAGAAACCAAGGCAAGAAGTTGTTTATCGTTCCTCAATACAAGCCATCTCCAGAGCCAGGCTTGTTTGCTTCTGCTTTTGTATTGAGAAAGACCACGCGTCTATTTCAGGCAAGCGTGGTCGAACTGGCTGTAAAGAGACTGATTGAGATTGAAACTGTCGAAGGAAGTAGTAACAAGGACTTCATACTCCGCAGGACTTCTCTGGGCAGCCCAAACGCAATTGCAAGTGACTTGCTTTCTCAACTGGGGCTTACTGAGGCTGGAGCAGAGTTAGTGCTTTCTAACAAGATGCCAGAAAAGCAAAGTAGTGAATTGGCCAAGGGGCTCCTTAAGTTGAGAACTGCATCTGCTAGAGAAGTCAACAAGCAAGGTTATTTCCAAAAGCGCGCACTGGGCATCCCAGCGGCTGGATTAGGTGTTGCCCTGATCGTATTTATTTTGATGACATATTTTGCATCGGTCATGGACTCTGAAACCGAAGCTGGTTTTACAGCGCTCCCAGTTCTACTCTTTATGCCCTTTGTTGTCGTGTATGTCTTGTTGATGTCTAAGCGAGCTTTGAGCCCTAAGGGTTCTGAACTCGTTGCCTATGTCAGGGGCCTAGAGATGTATATCGAGTTAGCCGAGAAGGACAGACTGGAATATCTACAGTCACCAACCGGTGCTTCTCTAAAGCCTTCAGAGGTTAAGGGTAAACAAATACTCAAGCTGTATGAGGAGTTGCTCCCTTGGGCAATATTGCTTGGCCTGCAGAAAGAATGGGCCAAAGTTCTCAACGACCTTTACAGTAGTGATGGCTCACCTGTCTGGATTATCGGAGTCTCTAGTTTTGGAGATAGTTTCTCTAACCTAGACGAGTCACTGACAGCATCCCTTGGGTCAAGTTCAAGTGGCGGATCCAGCGGTGGAGGAAGTTCCGGCGGTGGCGGCGGCGGTGGAGGCGGTGGAGGAATCTAGCTTCCGGTAGCCTCAAAAGCCTCTTTGAATATTCGCAAACTGTCTAAGAGTGCTTCGGTTTTTTCCAAATGAAGCAATCGAAAGAAGGCATTAGCCTTAGAGAATGAAATCTTTTCAGTTATCCGAAGAAGTTAGAGAAGCACTCAATTCAGGCAAGCCAGTTGTTGCTCTTGAGTCAACCATCATCTCTCATGGTCTACCAAGACCACAGAACCTAGAGGCTGCCAAGGAGTTCGAAGAGATTCTTAGAAGTGCTGGTGTTACACCAGCAACAATTGCAATCCTTGACGGTGTTCCTCAGATCGGTCTAGATGCTCACGGTGTTGAGCGTATTGCTAACGAAGATCTTGCTAAAGCAAGCGTTAGAGACATCCCGATTCTGGCTGCTAGGAAAGAATCAGGTGCAACCACTGTTGCAGCGACAGCTCACCTAGCTTCCCTTGCTGGTATTCGAGTATTTGCTACTGGTGGTCTAGGTGGAGTGCACAGAGGTGCTAACACAACCTTTGATGAGTCTGCAGATCTTTCCACTCTTGCTGTTACTAACATCACCGTTGTATCTGCTGGCGTCAAATCTGTTCTAGATATCTCAGCAACGCTGGAGAGACTTGAGTCTCTCAGTGTTCCTGTAATTGGTTGGCAAACTAAGGAGTTCCCTGCATTCTGGCTGACTAAATCCGGTCTAACTATTGACTGGTCACTTGAGACAACTGATCAGATTGCTCAGGTTATGAAGTCTCAGGATGAACTAGGTCACGGTCAGGGAATTGTTATTGCTAACCCAATTCCTGAGGAACTGCAGTGGGACCCTCAAGAGCACGATCGAGTGCTTCAGATTGCATTCAAGGCTGCTGATGCAGCTGGTATTACCGGTAAAGCAGTAACACCGTTCTTACTAGGTTTCATTGTTGAAGAATCTAAGGGTAGATCACTTGCTGTGAACCTAGATCTAGCTAGGAACAATGTTCGCCTTGCTGGTGAGATAGCTAAGTCCTGGTCAAGGATCAACTAGTGGCAACTGTTCTAGTTATTGGCGATGTCATTGATGACATCATCGTTGTTCCGAATGAGCCAATTAGAACTAATACCGACACTGACTCGAGCATCACTCAGACCCTTGGTGGTTCTGCAAGCAACATCGCTTCGTGGGCTGCAAGCCTAGGTGCTGATGTCACCTTCGTTGGTTGTGTGAATACTAAAGATGAGTTTCGTGTCACTGAGCAGTTTGCATCATACAAAGTCAAAACAATTCTGCAGTTGAGTGATAAACCAACTGGCTCTCTTGTTGTCTTGGTTGATGGTGAAAATAGAAGCATGCTCACTGACCGTGGAGCTAATAAAGAACTAGATATCAAGAGTTTGGATTACATCTTTTTCACAAACTTTGATTACGTGTTTATCTCTGGATACACATTCTTCGGCAGAGATGTAATTGAGATCAAAGATTTGATCTATGAAGCTCAGCACGGTGGAGCAATGGTCCTTATCGATCCGGGTTCAGCTGGATACATCAAAGACTTTGGCTTAGAAGATTTCAAAAATGCTGTTTACTCTTGTGACATTCTGCTACCTAATCAAGAAGAGTTTGAACTACTTGGTTCTTCTCTTGCTCAAATCACTGTTGTGAAGAATGGCAGTGCTGGAGTTGATGTTTACGCAGAGGGCATCAAGATGCAGACATATCCGGTTGAAAAGATATCTGCTGTTGATCCAACCGGTGCAGGCGATGCCTTTGCCGGTGGATTAGTTGCAACTCTTGCTAATGAAGAACCATTAGCTAAAGCAATTCAAGTGGGAATAGAAACTGCTGCGAAAGCAGTTCAGACTATTGGTGCCCGCCCTCAGCTTTAAATCTTTCGATAGCTTCAGCAATTAGCTTCTCAGCAGCATCCTTGCCAGCCCACTGGCCAACCTTGACCCACTTGCCAGGCTCTAGGTCCTTGTAGTGAGTGAAGAAGTGCTCGATTTCGTCTTTGGTCTGCTGAGGAACATCGTTGATGTCCTGGATGTGAGCCCAACGCTTGTCCTTGACTGGAACACAGAGGATCTTCTCATCGATACCACCGTCATCTTCCATAGGGAGAACGCCAACAGCTCTAACCTCAACGATGACTCCAGGGAATACTGGGAATTCAAGTAGTACTAGGGCATCTAGCGGATCTCCATCGCCACCTAGGGTGTTATCGAAGTATCCGTAGTCAACTGGGTAAACAAAAGGTGTGAAAAGAACACGGTCTAGGCGAATACGGCCAGATTCGTGGTCAACTTCATATTTGTTTCTGCTTCCACGAGGAATTTCGATGATGGCGTCGATA
>RFNI01000239.1 GCA_009927245.1 Actinomycetota bacterium
AGCCATGGCTGATGTTCGTCGCGCCATCAGAGACTCTTGGGAAACCTACGGAGTAGTTGAGGGTGACACTGTAGTGATTGCCTGCTCCGGAGGAGCAGACTCCCTAGCTCTCGCAGCTGCTTCCCTGTTTGAAGGTAAGAGGGCAAAGATCAACGTCATTGCCATTGTGGTAAACCACAATCTCCAGAAGGGCTCTAAGAAGATTGCAGATAAGGCTAAGGCCACTCTTATGGAGTTAGGTTTTGTCACTGTGGAGGTTGTGGAGGTAAAGGTTGTTGCTGGTTCTCTAGGTATGGAGGCTGCTGCTAGAAATGCTCGCTATGGAGCGATTGATGATTTCGCTAAGCGCTATGGAGCAAAGTATTCGATGCTGGGTCACACGTTAGATGATCAAGCTGAGACAGTATTGCTTGGTTTAGCTAGAGGTTCAGGTCCTAAGTCCATTGCAGGGATGTCAGCACTTAGTGCTGATGGAAAGTATTTACGACCACTACTTGGTTTGAGAAGAGAAACCACAGTTGCCTTCTGTGTTGATAGCGGTATTGAGTATTGGCAGGATCCTCAGAACCTAGACACTAAGTTCTCAAGAGTGAAGGTAAGGCTCAATGTCCTTCCAGTGCTAGAGAAGGAATTAGGCCCTGGCATCGCTAGTGCTCTAGCTAGAACAGCTGAGATCCTTCAGGAAGATAACCAGTATCTAGAAGCTCAAGCAGAGATTGCTTTTCATGAGGCAGCCAAGACTACAAACAACTCGGTAATCCTGAATGTTGAGGAACTGTTTCAGTTAGCCCCGGCTATTCGTAATCGAGTAATTCACAATGCTCTCGTCTTACTGGGAGCTGAGCCAAGTAAGAATCATATTGATTCGGTGTCTGCTTTGCTAACGAATTGGCATGGTCAAAAACCTTTGACCCTGCCAGCAGTTAGAGTAGTAAGGGCGGGCCAAGAGATTACTCTCAAGAGCACCAAAACTACTAAACCAGGAGCATGCTAAGTGGACCTTAATCAGGTGCAAGACGACATTACTAAGGTGTTAGTCACCGAAGCCCAGATTGCCGAACGAGTTGAAGAACTAGCTAAAGAAATCGATATTGCTTACGCAGGTAAAGATGTCTTGCTGGTTGGAGTTCTAAAGGGTGCGGTCATGTTCATGGCTGATCTTTCTAGAGCTATCCAGATTCCAGTTTCAATGGACTGGATGGCTGTATCTTCTTACGGCTCAGGAACCCAATCTTCAGGCGTGGTTCGAATCCTCAAAGATCTAGATGCTGATGTTCTAGGTAGACATGTTCTGATTGTTGAAGACATCATCGATTCAGGTCTAACCCTGTCCTGGCTAAAGTCAAACCTCGCGGCCAGAGGTGCAGCATCTGTTGAGATTGTTGCCCTACTCCGTAAGCCAGAGGCTGCCAAGGTTGATGTTGAGGTAATGCTGGTTGGCTTTGATATCCCTAACGAATTCGTAGTTGGCTATGGCCTTGACTATGCCGAGAACTACCGCACCCTGAAGGACGTTGGCGTCCTAGCGCCTCAGGTTTACAGCTAAAAATTCGTTATTCTCTCTGCGAACAGAGGCAATCGGGGGCTGACAGTGTCGGTTCGGGCGGGTAGCCTAGTACTTGTTAAGGAAAGGTATGGGGCGTAGCCCCTCACATGAAATCAAAGAAACTTTTTAGAGGTCCATTTATCTACGTGGCAATCGCTATTGCCCTTTTGGTATTTGGTTTTAACTCGTTTAGTACATCTAACTTCAAGCAGGTTGATACCTCAGTTGGTCTTGCCTTCATTGCCTCTGGTGATGCTCAGAAGGTTGAGATTATTGAAAGTGAACAGCGAGTCGATGTCACGCTAGCCGTATCTGATCGCGTCTACGGCAAAGAGATTCAGTTCTTCTATACCGCAGCTCGTGGCACTCAGTTGGCTACTGCAATTGCAGAGGCAAACATCCAAGATGGTTTCAATGACAAGGTAACTAACACTCCTTGGTATCTCTCACTTCTATTTAGCCTTCTTCCTTTCCTGCTTTTCCTAGGTATCTTCTGGTTCCTGATGTCAGGTGCTCAGGGTGGAAACAACAAGGTAATGCAGTTTGGTAAGTCAAAGGCAAAGCTCTACAACAAAGACATGCCTAAAGTTACTTTCGCTGATGTTGCTGGTGTTGATGAAGCAATTGAAGAACTTGAAGAAGTTAAAGATTTCCTAAAAGAGCCTCAGAAGTTCCAGGCAGTTGGAGCAAAGATCCCTCGTGGTGTTTTGCTTTACGGTCCGCCGGGAACCGGTAAGACACTTTTGGCTAAAGCTGTTGCAGGTGAAGCCGGTGTTCCATTCTTTACAATCTCAGGATCTGACTTCGTTGAAATGTTTGTCGGTGTTGGTGCATCTCGTGTTCGCGATCTATTCGAACAGGCTAAGGCCGCCTCTCCTGCGATTATCTTCGTAGACGAAATCGATGCTGTTGGTCGTCACCGTGGTGCCGGTATTGGTGGCGGTAACGATGAGCGTGAGCAGACTCTTAACCAGTTGCTAGTTGAGATGGATGGTTTTGATTCAAAGACCAACGTAATTCTTATTGCTGCAACTAACCGTCCTGACATTCTTGACCCAGCACTATTGCGTCCTGGTCGTTTCGATCGTCAGGTTGGAGTTTCAGCGCCAGATCTAATTGGTCGTGAACAGATACTAAAAGTCCACGCAAAGGGTAAGCCTGTTTCAGATGATGTTGACCTTGCAATGGTTGCTAGAAGAACACCTGGTTTCACCGGTGCAGATCTAGCTAACGTACTAAACGAAGCTGCTCTCCTAACCGCTAGAAGCGGTGAGAAGAAAATCACTAACGAGATTCTTGATGAGTCAATAGATCGTGTTATCGGAGGACCTGCAAAGAAGACTCGTTTGATGCAAGACTCAGAGCGTTTGAACACTGCGTACCACGAAGCAGGTCACGCTCTAGTAGCTGCTTCATTGAACTACTCAGATCCAGTTTCTAAGGTAACTATTCTTCCTAGAGGTAGAGCACTTGGATACACCATGGTGCTCCCACTTGAAGATCGTTACTCAGTCACTCGTAACCAACTACTAGACCAGATTGCATATGCAATGGGTGGCCGCGTAGCTGAGGAAATTGTTTACGGTGACCCAACCACTGGTGCATCTAATGACTTCGAGAAGGCGACTTCAATCGCTAAGGCAATGATCATGCAGTATGGAATGTCTAGCGTGATCGGTTCTGTTTCTTACGGTCAGGCTGGTGAAGTCTTCATTGGTAGAGACATGGCTCACACCAAGGAATACTCAGACCTAACTGCTCAGCAGATTGATAATGAGCTTCGCTCAATTCTTGATGCTGCTCACGATGAGGCATACAAGGCCATCAACCTAAACCGTAAGGTTCTAGATGCGATGGCTAAGGAACTGATGGAGCGCGAGACTCTAAATGCTGAGGAAATCGCAGTTATCTTCAAGCCTGTAAAGAAGCTTCCTAAGCGTCCACAGTGGTTATCAAAGCGCACTAGACCAAAGCCTAAGCAGGGCCCAATTGCTATTCCAGCTAAGGGTTCAACCCAGGCTAAGCGTGACGCTGCAGCCAAGGAAACCAAGAAGCCTGCTACCCGTCGTAAGTCCTCGTAGGGAATCAATTGCTAGACGCCGAAAGAATCAAGGCAGCTGTTGTTGAGCTGCTCCATGCAATCGGCGAAGACCCTACCCGTGACGAACTAAAGGCAACCCCACAGAAGGTAGCGGACGCATACTCTGGTTTCTTTGCAGGTGTTGGTGCTAATCCACTTGAGGTTCTAGCTGATACTTTCCCAGCGGAGCAAAACGATGTTGTGATCTTGAAAGACATCGAACTTGTGTCTATTTGTGAGCATCACCTACTTCCTTTCACAGGTGTTGCACACATCGCCTACCTACCTAACGGCCGTGTCATTGGCTTAGGCAGATTGCCTAAGTTGGTTGAAGTTCTAGCTTCAAGACCACAGCTGCAAGAGAACCTAACGGCACAAATTGCCGATGCTCTTGAAGAGGGTCTTTCAACTAAAGGTGTGGTTGTTGTTATTGAAGCAAGACATCACTGTGTTGCATCTAGAGGTGCAAGACAACCAGAAGCAAACACTGTCACTGTTGCCACTCGTGGCGCATATAGCGAAGCAGCTGAACGTGCTGAAGTAATGGCGCTAATCGCAAAATGAAATACGATTCAAGCGCACCTAAAGTAAAGCCATTGGTGATTGGTGTCTTGAATGTCACCCCAGATAGTTTTAGCGACGGTAATCAATACAACTCAGTTGAATCTGCAGTTGATCACGCAAAGCTTCTTGTTCTCGCTGGTGCTCAGATTATTGACATCGGTGGCGAATCAACCAGACCAGGAGCTGAACGCGTAACGCTTGAAGAAGAGCAGTCTCGTGTTGTTCCGGTAATCAAAGCAATTGCTGAACTAAACCTAGGAGCTGCAATCAGCATCGACACCATGAATGCTGAAACAGCAGAACTAGCTATCGCTGCCGGAGCAAACATCATCAACGATGTCTCCGGTGGATTAGCAGATGAGGCAATGCTCGGTGTTGCTGCAAAGCATGATGTAGTCATCATCCTGTCGCATTGGCGAGGTCACAGTAATGTCATGAACACGATGGCCTCGTATCAGAACGTTGCTGAAGAAGTTGCAACTGAGTTGCAGGCAAGAGTGGATGCAGCAATTGCAGCTGGTGTTGGTAGAGACAAGATTGTGGTTGATCCTGGCCTTGGCTTTGCTAAAGACATGAAACAGAACTGGCAACTGGTTGCTCGTTTAGATGAAATTGAAAAGTTAGGGCTACCAATTCTGGTTGGAGCTTCTAGAAAGAGATTCATCGCTGGTGCCCTAGATGAAGAAGAGCCTAACTCTGTATCTCACGAGCGAAGAGACGTTGCAACGGCTGTTCTAACTGCATTACTTATGCAGCGAAAGCTCTGGGGCGTTAGAGTTCACAATGTCATCTCAACAGTTGATGCCATCAGTATTGTCAGTGCTTTGCACGAGGGTTCTGATGATGCAGGAAATAGCTCTTCTAACCGACAGAATTGACCTATGCAACACAAAATAGAGATCAAGGGACTTAGAGTCTTCGCTCACCACGGCGTATTCGATTTTGAGCGTCAAAATGGTCAGGATTTCTATATCGATGCAGCCGTTTGGGTTGATGGCGATAAGGCAGCTTTCTCAGATGACCTATCTCACACCGTGCATTACGGAGATCTAGCTAAAGGGTTAGTTGAACTAACCAAGAGCGAACCGGTAGATCTGTTAGAGACCCTTGCTCAGAGACTTCTCGACTACTGCCTCAACTTTGGCGGTGGCATCGTGGAGCAGGCTGCTGTCACAGTCCACAAACCTAACGCTCCTATTCCTTATGAGTTTGCTGATGTGAGCGTAAGCGTTGAGGCTAAGCGCAATGGCTAAAGCAGTTCTTGCTCTAGGTAGCAATTTGGGTAATCGCAGGCAGTGGCTTGTAAAAGCGCTAGCTGCAGTAAAACTAACCAAAGGCATTGAATTACTTCAGATCTCCCCAATTGTTGAATCCAAAGCACTGACTTTGGCTGGTTTTGATTCCACTAAACCTAAGTTCCTAAACTGTGTTGTTGAGATAGAAACCTCACTAAAGCCAGAGCAGCTTCTAAAAGCTCTTCAAGCAATTGAGCAGAACTTAGGAAGAAAGAAGCTTGAGCGCTGGGGCGATAGGAACATCGACATCGACATCCTTACCTACGGTTCGATTAGCTTCAGATCAGCAGATCTAGTTATCCCTCATCCTGAAATAACTAACCGAGCATTTGTAATTGTTCCTTGGTATCTGATGGATCAAAAGGCTGAATTACCTGGCTACGGTTCAATTGCAAAACTTGCTGGCATCTTTGCAGATCAGGTGAAGCTCAAGTGAAACCAATAAACATCATCGGAATTATTATCTGGACTGTTCTCGCTGCTGCTTCTGGTTACGGCTATAGCTACTGGGCTACCAGCACCGGCAGGGAAGTTCCGATCAGTGGATTGACTCTGTCAATCTCTGTTGTTGTAGTGGCAGTGATTTTGATTTCTCTTGCTCTTCCTATTTGGAAATACAAGAGGAATCTAAAGAAGATCGCAGAGACTCTAAAAGATAACCCGACAGCAAAGATAACTAAGCCTCTTCCAGTGGATCCATTCTTTGCAGTTAGAGTATTGACTCTTGCTAAAGCCGGTGCTGTGACAGCAGGCATGCTTGGTGGTTGGCACCTAGGTGTTCTGATAAAGCAATACACCGCACCGGTTATTGTCCCTGGTTCAACTGGAACAAACATCGCAGCAGCTGTTGCATCACTAGTTCTTTTGATTACCGCTCTTATTGTTGAAAGAATCTGTCGACTACCGAGAGATCCAGGTAATCCACCAGCAGCTAAAGATTCTGTGGTTGCTGCCTGATGAATACACCAAGAGAAGCAACAAGACTTAGAGTTTCTGTAATTGGAGCAGGACCTGTCGGTTTAGCTTTAGCTAAAGCCATCTCTGATGCAGGGCATTCTCTTATTTCAATCTCAACAACTGATCCGGTTAGAGCAAGCCAAGTTGAAACCGTTCTTCCTGGTGTTCAAATCCTTCCGGTAGTTGATGCTGTTACTGATGTTGATCTAGTTATCTTTGCAATTCCAGGTAATCAGATTAGAGATTTAGTAAAGGGACTTGTTGCAACTGAATCACTGAACCGGGGAACTCTGCTGGTTCACACTTCAGCTGATTATGGTTATGAAGTTTTTGATGAGGCACTAGGTGCTGGTGTTGTCCCGATGGCTATTCATCCAGCAATGAGATTTACCGGTTTTAGTTCTATCGATAGAGCAAGACTGGTTGATAGCTATATCGCTGTTGATGCTCCTCGTGCTGTATTACCGGTTGCTCAAACGCTTGCTATTGAACTAGGTGGTGAACCAGTTCATGTTCCAAGTGAAGCGAGAACTAAATACGCTGAAGCTATATCAGTTGCTGGAACCTTTACTTCGCTCATCGTTGGTCAAGCAATTACCTTGCTTGAAGATGCTGGTATCGATAAACCTAGAAACCTACTCGGTGGAATCTTTAGATCTTCTCTTGAAGAATCGCTGAGAACTGGAGTTCCTGAGATTGACCCAGCTGAACTATTTGATGGGGATAACCAGTGAAGGTAGTTCACACAGTTCAAGACCTAAGAGCAGAACTTGAGGGCAAGGCAAATGTTGGTTTTGTCCCGACCATGGGGGCACTGCACGAAGGTCATATGTCTCTTATTGAACTAGCTCAAAAAGAGGCTGAA
>RFNI01000127.1 GCA_009927245.1 Actinomycetota bacterium
GCGAAGATCCAGCGACACTGGAACATTTTGTGGCAAGAAGTTAGCCCCAAAAAGACCTAGATTAGAAACATTCAGTTTGTAATCGTAAACACCTTTCAGCCCCGCCCTGGTAGTTAGAGGAAGATTTGATGCGGCAACATTCCATAATCCAGTCGTGTCTTGTTTACGCCATTCAATAGTTGCAGAAGTAGGTAGCAACCCTGATTGTGAAGCACCGTAACCTGAAACTACGAAATTAGAGGCGACAGTAGAAACCGTTAGCGGAGAGATAACACCAACGGCACCAAAAGACATTGTGTGTGAGATGGTCGCAGATTCTATTCCTGTAGCTGACTCAGAAACAGCAGTTATTTTCCTTTGATACGCACCAGCAGGAATAGAAACAGTTTTACTGAATGACCCGTCAGCGTTAGCGCTATAAGTTACCGGAGCTGTACCGTCTAAGCTGATGCTCACTCTAGCTGGACGCAAAGAAACAGCAACAGCAGGAGTAGAAACAGTACAAGTGAATGAAGTAGATGGTATTGCTCCGCCTTGATAGCCGTTCACATAAGGACAAGAGATAACAGGTGCTGTAGGGATGGTTGCTGAAATCTTGAATGAAACAGCAGGTGATAACCCAGTCGCATTCAACCTGCCATCATTAGCGGTGACTCGAACAGAATACGTTTGACCATCAACAAGACCAGCCGTAGGTCGACAACTACCCTCAACACCACTAGCAACAGTGACAGAACATAAAGTAGCCAAAGCAGTCGTCGAGGTAGCTGACGCATAGGTTTTGAAAGATAGAGTCACATCATTACCGTCAGGATCAAAAGCAGAGGAAGAAAGCAACGGTTTAGAACTACCAACAGTTAGAACACCAGAAACAGTATTTGCAGGTGAAACAGAAGGTAGTTGAGCAGCCGAAGGCAGCCTGTTGTATGTAACAGTTAGGAAAGGTTTATTACTAAACGCATTAGCTGAATTGAAACGTTTTTGAGATGCAATATCTGTTTCACTTGAAGCCCGCAAACCAAAACCTGCAGTACCAGACACATTAGGGGCAACAGCCCTAACTAAAGAAGTAACATCAGTGTTCACATAGCCCGCAGCACAAGAACTGCTGTAACCACCAGCAGCCGCTCGAGTGACCAAGGTGCCGGTCAGAGTTGGAGCGTTACCCCAAACAGTACCTGAAGCTGTAGGTGCAGTGTTGTAAACACTAAAGTTCTTAGCTGCACAACTACCAGACCGAGCCAAATAAAGGTTCAAACTAGCTGAAACAACGTCCTGGCCTTGCCACGGAGCGCTGTCAAAGTTTAGGTAAGACCTATAAATAGTTGCCCCACCATCAGGTGTTCCAATCAACAAATCTGTGGAAGATTCAAAATTTACTGTTGCATCCTCAGAAGATACGTAAGTATCAAAACTAGGGTTCAAAGTCACCGCAGGATCAACAATCACCGGGTAAACCAATTCTGGGTTTTCAAAGAAACCTGGATCAACATCAAGACTTAAAACACCAGCAGCAGAAGAGAGCTCTAACGGCTCTACCTCAGAAGAAACTGCTGAATCATAAATACTAGGAGCCACAACACCCGCTACAACCTCCTCTGCAGAAACAAATGCCAACTCACCTGATTCGCCCTCAACAACCGAAACATGTTTACCAGAAATAAGAAGCTGTAACTTAGCCAAAGTTTCTTCAGAAGGCTTCGCTTTCACCTCAAAGAACTGTTCAAAACCAGTAGCATCCAAACGAACCAATAAATCAACGTCAGGTAAAACGTTGACATACCTCGCAGTGTCCTCTACCAGTGTTGGCGCAGGTAAAACCCCATCCCACCTAAAACCAAAAGAAACACCACTAGAACCCTCAACCGTAACCAAATCAGATGAACCACCAGCAGAAAGAACTAAAGGCGACAAAGCAGACCTAGCCTCAACACCCCTAGAAGTCAGCTCTAAAGTGAAATCAAGATCACGCCACCCATACTCACCAGAACCATCACGAACCCGAATTGGAGAACCATAAGACTCAGTAGTCAAAGAACCATCCGGATTCACCCAAGTAGTAGACACCTCGGTTAACTCAGAAACAACAAGAATCCTTTGACCAGTCAAACCAGCCTGCAAACGAGCAGAAGCATAATCAGAAGCTGCAACACTCTGCACTACAGTCAAAGCCTGAACAGGGCTCACCCCCTGAAAAACTAGAACCAAACCCAAAACAAAAGCAACAAACCTAACTGACTTCAAGGATATCCCCCTAAAAACAAACGAACAATTAGTAAAACTATAGCCAGACCCACCGACATATCATTCCCTGATGGGGACATATAGTCATGATGCTGTTTGATTGTTATCGATTGTCAATAAAATCGCCACAGTTGATGGTTCAGGTTTTCTGCTCTTTAGAGTTGCGAGATTTCATCGCATTGTGCCCCTGGATAAACAAGCCTTTGGATAGAAGCCAGCGCCTAACTACCGAGCCAGACGTCGTGCAGGCAAATACCTAAATCGGTTCTCCAAGTACTATAGCCCTGAGTAAACGTGCAATCCCTTGAAGTATAGGTTCACGATTGTGAAGTTGAAGAGGATGGCTGTGAAGCCGATCAGGGTTAGCCAGGCTGCTCTCTTGCCATCCCAACCTCTGGTTGTGGTGGCATGGAGGTAGGCAGCGTAGATGGTCCAGATAATGAAGGTCCAGACTTCCTTGGTGTCCCAACCCCAGAATCTGTGCCAAGCCTTATCTGCCCAGATTGCTCCAGCAATCAGGGTGAATGTCCAGAGGATAAATCCGATGATGTTGAACTGGTAAGACTGACGCTCTAGCTTGTCGTTCTTAGGGAATACCTTTAGAACGTTTCTGATGAGCTTTACGCCAGCAAGCTTTGAGTTGTTGATGAACTTAGAGGACTTCATTAGTAGTGCTGCGGCTAAAGCTGCACCAATCATGAAGAAGGCTGTTGCCAGGATGGCTACGCTGACGTGAATTACTAACCAGTAGTCCTGAAGAGCTGGCATTAGCGATTCAACCTGAACGTAGAACAAGGTGTTGGCACAGCCAACAATCAAAACAACGAAGCCTGAGACAAAGGTCGAGATGAACTTTAGATCTCTCCAGATCAGGGCTAATAGGTAGATGGCGGTAACGATGAATGAACCGGTAATTGAAAATTCATACATATTCGCCCAAGGCACTCTTTGAGCTGCAATACCTCTGGCGATTACTCCTGCACCGTGGACTAGAACACCCAGGGTCATTAGTGAAATACCAACAAGTTCTAACTTGTTAGCAAAAGCGTCCTTAGCTTTCTTAGCTCCGGCTCTTCTGGTTAGTGCCCAGGCTAGGACTAGGAATGAGACTGAGTAAACGGTAAGGGCTGCTAGAACAACGATTCTAGAAAGCGTGGCAAGCTCTGGATTCAACACAACAGAGCTATTCATTAGTCCTTCTTCTTCATGGCTTTAGCTATTTCTCTAACAAGTTTATCCAAAGAGTCATCCTTAGATTTTGCTAGTGATCCGATCTCAATACCTTCTTCAGTTCTTCTAACCCAGACTCTTCTTCTAGGGATGATCAACATCAAGATAAGACCTAGGAAGGTAAGGATTGAGAAGAACAGAACATAGAGTTCCCCTGGGTTATAGGTGATATCAAGAGATGCGAATCTCTTGATGCCTTTGAACTCAACTGTTCCTAAACCATTAGGAAGAGTTGCTGTTTCTCCTCTTTCAAGCTGAATACCTTTGACTCCACTCTTACCGCCAACTACCTGCTTTAGGCCGTGAGTTTGAAGATCAAAAGCGTTAGAGGCAATGCCGTTATCAAGCCCGAGGTTTCCAACATAAACATTCAAGGTTAGAAGTGGGTTGATGATTTCTGGGTGAGCTGAAGTTAGTGCACCTGTCTTTAGCTTTGCAACGGTTGGGTAGAAGAAACCCATCATGCCGTATTGGTCAGGTTTAGCATCTGGGTTCTTGATGACACCTAGCGAGGTGAGGTTTGAATCTTGCGGCAAGAAGACAACTGGACCACTAAAAGAAACAGTTCCATCTGCATCTCTAAGTACTATGACTGGAGCAAAACCATTACCGGTTAGATAAACCTTTGAGTTAGGTAACTGCAGTGGGCTGTTCACCTTGATCACTTCAGCGGATGAATCTTGGTTTGCAAGTTTGCTTGAAACGTTTGCTGTGAAATCAAGCGGTCTTCCGTAGTTGTTTGGATTCACGTAATCGTATGTAGTGGTGAACTTATCTAGCGTGATGCTAAATGGAGTTAGGTTCTTGGAATCAAAGAGTAATCCTGGTGTAAAGGAATCAAAGCCTGCTTCGTTGTTGACGAAGGTTTCACCTTCAACAAGAACTCGTTGACCTGAATAGCTAAGAGCACTGCCAAGACCAACTGAGATTAGAACACCAATTAGAGAAGTGTGGAAGATTAGGTTTCCAGTTTCTCTGAAGTACCCCTTCTCAGCCCTGATTGAATCACCTTCGGCAATAACTCTGAATCTTCTTGCCTTTAGGAACTTCTCAGCTTTGTTGAGCTTGTTCTTTTTATCTGAGACAAGTTTGTATGCAGGCAATCTTGAAAGTGAGGTTGGTGCCTGCGGTGGTGGAGCAATTAGTGCTTTGTAGTGAACACCGACTCTAGGGATTACACAGCCAATCAAAGAGATGAAGAGCAGCAGGTAGATGCTTGAGAACCAAGATGAAGAATAAACATCGAAGAGCTGAAGGTTATCTAGCCATGGTGCTAGATCTGGGTTGTTCTTGAAGTAGAGAATGACACCGTTAGGGTCAGCAGAACGTTGTGGGTATAGAGAACCAGGCACTGCTGCGATAGCTAGTAGCAAGAGCAGAATAAGTGCGATACGCATGCTGGTGAGCTGACGCCAGATCCAACGCAACCAAGACTTCAGAGAT
>RFNI01000124.1 GCA_009927245.1 Actinomycetota bacterium
TTACTTCTTCTTTTTAGCCTTCTTAACCTTGTCGTCGAGGATGACGATGTATAGGAGGGCTAGTAGTGCACCAGCAAACTCAGCCAAGATGATGCTCAGATTGCCCTGAGTAAAGCCATCACGAAGCATTAGAGCGAATGTAACAGCTGGGTTAGCTTGCGCTCCAGTAAGGGTGAATGTGCTTGCTGCTAGTACCCAGAAACCAACTGCTAGAGGAATCAGGTGAGAACTTTTTGTTGAAATAAGTCGGTTGATGATGATTACCAACACGGTAGTTGCAAACATCTCTCCGATAAAGACACCGCTTGCAGAGATACCTCCAGGAGGAGTAATTGCACTGACCGGGGTGCCGCTTAGAGCAAAGCCTAGGTATAGACCAAGGGCTGCACCAGAGAGCTGCGCTACCCAGTATGAAACTAGGGTCGGTAGGTCGATGCCCTTACGTGCATAGAAGAAGAGAGAAACTGCAGGGTTTAGGTGACCACCTGAGATACCTGCTGTTAGCAAGATCATGACACCAAGGGTTGCTGCAAGAGCTAGGTTGTGGAAAGTTGGGTTGAAGTTGGCAGCCACGATTGAAGTGACGAACACCATCACACCGAAGAGCTCAGAGATTGACTTGCGTACTAGGTTGTTGATTTTCATTTGTTTCCTTTCGAAGGGTATCCAGTTAGTGCAACGATTGCTTCATTTCTTCTTAGGAAGCCTGGCTTCCAGGGTGGATCAAAACGTGCATAGTATGGATCACCGGCTGCTTTCAGGCCAGCGCTTTGAACATCAACCAGTAGTTGATCTCCATAAGATTTGAAGTGCTCCCAGTCAGCTAAACCTCTGAATCTAATTGCAGCTGCATAGTGAGGTTTAACCTCAACTGTGGTGACACTCGAATTGAGTGGCAGCGGCAAGTCTTTGATGCTTACGCCTTCAGGCAAGACAAAGCTCACTGTGTGAGTCTGATCAACTGGAGCTTGGATGACCGGTGCGGTCATCGCAAACTTCTCATTAGTTTGGTTCTGCCCAGAAATGTAATTTACGAGGGGTCTAAACGCTTGGTTACCTGCTGAATTGAATTCACCCTTAACAACAACCTGCACTAGAACGTGCTTTGGGTAATGCCTAATCTCGAAGCCACGTTCGTTGGCAACTAGGGTGAACGGCAGTTGTTCAGTCATCGAAGTTGAGTTTATGGCCGAATAGCCCTAACTCAGGGGAGGTTGGGAGTTGGGATTTGCCTAACCTAGGGTCGGCTAGAATAAAACGAACCGAACACCCAAGTGGTTCGGAAGTGTTTACCAAATTAAAAAGAGGTCTTTGTGGGATCAGTTGTCAAAAAGCGCCGTAAGCGTATGTCTAAGAAGAAGCACCGTAAGTTGCTTCGTAAGACACGTCACCAACGTCGCAATAAGAAGTAGTTCTAAAACTAAACCCCGTCCGAGTATTACTCAGACGGGGTTTTTTCTTTAACTAAGTTAACTTAACCGCGTTTACCGATTTTGATTTCCTGTTTAGCAGTCTTTTAGCTGCTCTAAGTTCCTTGCGCTTGAAGTCATAGATCTTCCAGCCAGCAGCCTTTGCATAAATCTTCAGCAGTTTGTCTGGGTTCACAGCAACAGCGTGACCGACAGAAGTAAGCATTGGGAGGTCGTTGTGTGAATCTGAATAAGCGAAAGACTTTCTCAAACTAAAGCCACGGTCTTTAGCCAACTTCTTGATGGCTTTAGCCTTCTCTTTACCGTGCAGTGGCTTACCGATGATTTCACCGGTGAGGATCCCATCTACCTTGCCAAGTCTTGTTCCAAGAGCTCCAGTTAGACCTAACTGCTTAGCAATCTCTTCACCCATCTCCTGAGGTGCAGCGGTGATAAGCCAAACTTCTCTACCAGCTTCAATATGTTGTTTAGCCAACTTTGCTGTCTCTGGCCAAAGACGCTGTTTGATCTCCTGCTTATAGACCACTGCGACGAGGTCAATCATCTCGTCATACTTTCTACCCTTAACAAGTTCTAGTGCACGGTCCTTAATAGCAGAGAGCATGTGATCTGTCTCACCCTTGGTGAGGAACATAATCTGACCCCAAGCGAACGCAATGAAGTCCTTCCTAGGGAAGAACTTGCGTCGATACGCTTCTTTGCCGAACTGGTAACTGGTTGATCCTCGAACAAGGGTGTTGTCGACATCAAAGAAAGCAGCTGCGGGCTTTTTAGGGGATTTAGCCACGAGATAAGTTTAGGTTGCTAACTGGAATAATCTGGACGTATGAGCACAACCATTGACCTAACCCTGATTGGAAAGTCAGGGTGTCACCTCTGTGACGAAGCCAGGGTGACCGTCAACGCTGTGGTTGGGGCCTTCAGAGCCGAATACACCGGTGTCGCTAGACACATCCAAGTCAACCTAGTCGAGCACGACATCTTGGTAGATGAAGAGCTTTGGAACAAATACTCAGAAGAAGTTCCAGTACTTCTAATCAACGGAAAGATACACAACTACTGGCGAATAGATCCAGTAAGACTCCGCGGTGCTTTAGAGGAATTCGTTAGATAGCACCTATTGACTTCTTTCACAATGTCTATACGATATGTCTATACATAGATTTAGGGGTGAAAGATGAGTAAAAAAGTGATTCGTAAAGTAGCGGACACCATCCCCGAGACTGTGGTTGGCAAAGTGTTCATGAATGGCGGAAGCCAGGCTATCCGGATACCAGCATCTATGAGGGTTCCAACTGAGCAGGTGAAGATTTCGGTCGATCCAGACTCTGGCATCATTTCAATCGAACCGATGGATAGAGAAGCATTGAAGCTAGCTTTCCTTGCCCAGATTCGATCGCTAACAAAGGCGGAGCGAGACGAAATTAAAGCTATGGAGTTCAAGCGAGATACATCAATTGCAAGAATCAATCCAGCCGTCGAGGAGTTCTTTAAGGGCTCCGAGTGAAGTACCACTTAGATGCCAGCACCATCATTGACATTATGAGGTTCCAAAGAGAGAGCCTTTTAAATTTCGAACTGGCAAACATTCAAGACTTAGCTATGTCATCCGTTGTCGCACATGAACTCTGGGCTGGAGCTAACAACGCAAAGGTAGGGCCAAGATCCTTAGCAACACTTCGATTATTTACTTCGATGATTGAAGTAGTACCTTTTGATCAGCACGCCGCCGAACTCTCTGGAGGCTTAGTCGCAAAATTGACCCGGGATGGGATTGGTATCGGCAACATAGATCCGCTCATTGCTGGGCACGCCTTATCTCAGGGAGCAGTACTGGTGACCCGCAACGTAAAGCACTTTAGGCGAGTTAAGGACTTACAAGTTCTAGATTGGTCGAAACACACGGGCTAG
>RFNI01000181.1 GCA_009927245.1 Actinomycetota bacterium
CCAGAAGGCTGCTGTTGAGTCAATCTCTAAGGCCATTAGACGCCAGCGTGCGGGACTCAAGGACCCTAACCGTCCTTCAGGTTCATTCATCTTCGCTGGCCCTACCGGTGTTGGTAAGACTGAGCTTGCTAAGGCTCTAGCAGAATTCCTATTCGATGACGAAGGTGCTTTGATCTCACTAGACATGAGCGAGTATGCCGAGAAGCACACTGTTTCACGTCTATTCGGTGCCCCTCCTGGATACGTTGGTTTCGATGACGGTGGTCAGCTAACCGAGCGTGTTCGTCGTAAGCCATTCAGCGTTGTCCTATTCGATGAGATCGAGAAGGCTCACCCAGATATCTTCAACTCACTGTTGCAGATTCTTGAAGAGGGTCGTCTAACCGATGGTCAGGGACGTGTTGTTGACTTCAAGAACACAATCATCATCATGACTACCAACCTAGGCTCAAAGGACATTCTAAGGGAGCGCTCGGTTTCAACCTTGAGGGCAACCAGCAGAATGACTTCGAGCGTATGGCTGCAAAGGTCAACGATGAGTTGAAGAAGCACTTCAAGCCTGAGTTCCTAAACCGTGTTGATGATGTCATCGTCTTCCCTCAGCTTTCTAAGTCAGAGCTGTTGGAGATTGTTGACCTATTCATCAAGAAGTTGAACACTCGACTAGAAGAGCGCGACATCACCTTGACCTTGACTCCTGCAGCTAAGGACCGCTTGATTGAGCTAGGTTACGACCCAGCCCTTGGAGCAAGACCTTTGCGCAGAGCAGTTCAGCGTGAAATCGAAGACCAGATCTCTGAGAGCATTTTGCAGGGTGTCATCAAGAACGCGAGTGATGTAGTGGCTGATGTCGTAGCCGGTGAGTTCATATTCACCTCCAACGTCAGAGTCATTGCTAGCATTTAGCAATGCCCCAAAACTCTTTCAAGATTCGCCCAGCCAGGACTAGCGACATTGTCGCTATCCAGGCTATGCGAGCACCTCTAGTTGATAGCAAGGTTTTGCTGCAGCACCAGTTGGTATCGCTCTATGAGCGCACTCAAGAGTTTGTTGTTGCTGAACACGAAGATGGTCGCATTCTTGCAGCCGGCGCTCTTCACGTTATGTGGGGAGATCTAGCTGAAGTTCGTTCGCTTGTTGTTGATACTCAAGCTCGAGGTATGGGTCTTGGTAAAGCAATCGTTGAAGCTCTTATCGAGCGAGCATTCAGTCTTGGAATCGCTAGAGTGTTCTGTCTAACCTTTGAGGTTGAGTTCTTCTCCAGATGTGGTTTTGAGATTATTAGCGATGTTCCAGTCGATGAAGAGACCTTCGCTCAGATGGTGGAATCTTCAGATGATGGTATTGCTGAGTTCCTAGATCTAGCCAGAGTAAAAGAGAACACTCTAGGCAACACCAGAATGCTCCGCACTCTTTAGTCTTGCTGGCAAAATAAACACATGTCCCAAAACTACCGACCGAGACCTAGCGTTATCTGGGCTAGACGTG
>RFNI01000137.1 GCA_009927245.1 Actinomycetota bacterium
CCACCTGACTTGATGGTTCCTGCAGATGCATCAGCACCACGCATGAACGAAACTGGGCCGGATGCAGAACCACCTGATGAACGAAGAAGTTCCTTAGATGAACGGATGCGTGACAGGTTCAAACCTGCACCTGATCCACCCTTGAAGATCATTCCCTCTTCGCGGTACCAGTTAAGAATTGATTCCATTGAGTCATCTACCGACAAGATGAAACAAGCTGAAACCTGCTGTGGGCTTGAAGTACCAACGTTGAACCAAACTGGTGAGTTGAACGCAAAGATCTGGTTCACAAGCATGTAGGTGAGTTCGTGCTCAAAGATGGTTGCATCTTCTTCTGAAGCGAAGTAACCGTGGTCACGTCCACCCTTGGTGTAGGTAAGAACGATTCTGTCGATCAGCTGACGAAGGCTGAACTCACGAGCTGCAGTTCCTAGCGCACCACGGAAGTACTTGGTGGTAACGATGGTTGACGCGTTTAGGCTCCAGAACTCTGGGAACTCCACACTGCGCTGCTCGAAGATGGTCTCGCCAGTCTTCCAGTTGGTCTGAACTACGTCACGGTACTCCCAGGTGACCTGGTCGTATGGGTGAACTCCCTCAGTTGTGTAGATGCGCTCAATCTTGAGCCCCTTGCGCCCCTGACTAGCTGCACCGGCGTCGGTGTAAGCCGATGTATCGGTCATTTTGTTGCCTTTCCTCTTAGTTGTTTAGTTTTTATGCTGTAATCGCAAACGGCTAGACCGCTTGCGAAACCTGGTTTTCGCGCTCAACTTTGAGCACTGCTATTGCTGCTTCGAAATCCTCTAAGCTCTCCCAGCCTTGGTAAACGCTGGCAAATCTCATAAAAGCCACTTCGTCTAGCTTGCGAAGTGGTTCAAGGATGGCTAAACCAACCTCTTGAGCCTCAACTTGGGCTGTTCCTGTTGCTCTGATCGTTTCTTCAACTGTTTGAGCAAGCATTGCTAGGTCAGACTCTGTAACAGGTCTTCCCTGGCAAGCCTTACGAACACCATTGACAATCTTGTCTCTGCTGAACGGCTCGGTTGTGCCTCCCCTTTTAGCTACTAGAAGACTTGAAGTCTCCAAAGTAGAGAAACGAGCGCCACATTCTGGACACTGACGCCTTCTTCGGATGTTTGATCCATCCTCAGAAGTACGCGAATCCATGACTCTAGAGTCGATATGGCGGCAAAAAGGACAGTGCATGATTTGCCTCCACTCTTCTAGGGTCGTTTGCGAATTATTTACTCAAGAGAAACTAAATATACACACAAGATGTGGTGATATTTCATTTCTCCGTCCCTATATCTTGTGGTTTTGTCCCCTCAGAAGCAAATTTCATTCGACGACGGCGTGTTGCCCATGACTACGCGGAATGAGACACAAAAACACTAACCTTCAACTAAAGATTTAATCTTTCTGTTACCAAAAGAGTTTTTAGAAACGAACCTTTATCGCGTCACCATGGGCTGAAAGGCCCTCTTGGTTGGCGATAGCAACTACATTATTTGCCACCTCTGACAATGCAGTTTGGCTGTAGTCAATCAGCTGTTGAGCCCTCAAAAACGTGTGAACGCCCAATCCTGAGCTAAATCTTGCCTGCCCACCGGTTGGAAGAACGTGGTTAGAGCCTGCTAGGTAGTCTCCCAGAGAAACTGGCGAGAAGGGTCCCAGGAATATCGCTCCAGCATTAGTGATCTGCTTGGAAACGGCACTGGGATCTGCTGTTTGGATTGAAAGGTGCTCGGTGGCATAGTAATTTGCTATTGCTATGCCCTGCTCCATGCTGGAAACAAGCACAAGAGCGCTCTGCTGGGCCTTCAGGGCAGCCGCTGCGCGCTCTTGGTTCTCGGTGTCGGCTAGCTGTGAACTGACTTCCTGAAGCACTTGAGCGATGAGTTCCTCAGAATCTGTTACTAGAACTGCTGCCGCTAGCTCGTCGTGTTCGGCTTGGGAAAGTAGATCTGCTGCCACAAATCTAGGGTTCGCTTGGCTATCAGCCAAAATAAGGATTTCTGTGGGGCCAGCCTCAGAATCAATAGCGATTTTGCCCTGTAATAAGCGCTTAGCGGCAGCAACATAGACGTTTCCAGGGCCGGTGACCAGTTCGACTGGTTCAAGGCCAATTTCAGGCACTCCGAAGGCAAAGGCAGCAACAGCTGCCGGGCCACCGATGACATAAACGTTCTCGACACCCAAAAGAGCCGCCGTAGCCAACACGGTTGGGTTTGGTCTGCCACCAAAGGCTTTTTGACCTGGTGTTGCAATTGATATTTGCTTTACCCCCGCTACCTGGGCGGGAACAACGTTCATAACAACGCTGGAAGGGTAAACAGCCTTTCCACCTGGGACATAGAGTCCAACCGACTCAACTGGCTGCCAGCGTTGGCTGACATTTGCACCTTCGGCTAATGAAACGCTGGTATTCGAAGGCATATTCGCCTGAGAGACTCTTCTAACCCTGTCTATTGCTACTTCGATTGAGGTTCTGAGTTCAGAATCAAGACCTTCGAGTGCTTGAGCTAGTTCCTGAGCCGAGACTTTGATTGGTTCGATGTCGATTCCATCGATTGCCTTGGCAACTCTAACTAGAGCTTTTGCGCCTTCTCTTTGAATTTCAACTAGCAGGGGTTTGATGCTCTCGGCAGCCTGGCTGACATCGATGCTCGCTCTGGGAAGTTCAGTCGCGACTAATTCACGAGTTATTTTCTGATCCCGAAGATCTAGAACCCTGATTTCATTGCCCATGAATTGCTTAACTTTCTGACTTTTGACTATTGTAAGCGAATGGCCAAACGCTAACTGAGTTAGCCTTGGTATGAAAGTAAGGATTACATCTTGGAGCACATAACCGATACCACTGAGGCGTTAAAGGCAGCGTTCCGTCGCCACGCCTCTGGTGTTTGTCTAATCACAATGAATGACCCTGAAGGTAACCCAGTTGGCTTCACAGCGACTTCTGTGACCTCACTCGGTTCTGACCCAGCTCTGGCATCATTCAACGTTGCCAGAGGCGCTAGCAGCTGGCCAGCGCTGGCTGTCGCCGAGTATGTTTCAATCCAGATGCTGAACGAGAGCAGTCTTCCGCTAGCAATCAGAATGTCTCAAGATCACACCCAGAGATTTACTCCTAAAGACTGGTTTAGAGAAGAAAAGACAAACCTGCCAATCTTCGAAAAGATTAACGCTGCTTTGATTTGTAAGGTTATCGCTCGTTACGAAGTAGAGAAGAATGCAGTTGTAGTCGTTGAGATTCTCGAAGGACTATTCGCCGAAGAGCTCCCCAGCCTTCTCTACCACCAGCGTGGATACGTCGTCCCCGGCGACCGAATCAGCTAACTCTGGTTGACCAAAGCGAACTTCATCTAACGCCGCAGTTCCAAAGTGTTGCTTGACCTCTGAGATAAGCGCATCTCCAACAAAGACTCTGTGTTTAAGTTTGAAAGTCTTCACCTCAGAATCAGACTTTAGAAGTAGTTGAACTTCGGTCTGACCTGGATATTTCTTGAACACCGAATCAAGAAGTTCAATGTTTGCTCTAGACGCTAGGTTTTCAGCAATAACTACCTTCAGAGGACCAGCAAATCTATTGTCGTCTTTTTCTAGCACTTGGATGTCATTCACATTGAGAGCGAATCCATCATCACGAGGTCTCATTCGACCTCTGACTGCAACAAGTGTGTCAACTTTCAGCTTCTCAATGTTTTCAAGGTATGTCTTACTGAAAAATCATTAGCGAAACTTCGGCTTCAAGATCTTCAATAGTCACATTCGCATAGACATTTCCAGATGAACGTGCGGTTTTCACATCAACAACGGTAATCAAACCGGCAAGAGTCACAGCTTCTGTCTCTGCAAAGTCTTTGCGAGTAATGAACGAAGAGATAGTCTCTGTTGCACTGGAACGAAGTTTTCCTTCCGCTCCCTGCAGTGGATGAGCACTTACGTAAAGTCCAAGCATCTCTCGTTCGAGGCTTAGCAGTTGACGTTGTGGCCACTCAGCTAATTGTGGAATGGTGTGTGAGTGGTGGGTGTCTTCAAAGTCATCAAATAGATCTAGTTCACCAGTTGATTTAGATTTCTTAGCCTTTAGCTCTGCTTCGATAATTTGCTCGTGTGCTTCAAAGAGAGATCTTCTGCTCATCCCGAATGAATCGAATGCACCGGCTTTAATCAGTGACTCGATTACCTTCTTGGAACAAACTGAAGCTGGGACTTTAGAAATAAAGTCCTGGAAGGAAGTGAATCGACCTTCACTCTCTCTTGTCTTGACGATCTCTTGAACAACACCGATACCAACATTGCGAATAGCTTCCAAACCGAAACGGATGTCACTACCAACCGCTCTAAAGTCAGCAATCGAGTCATTCACATCAGGTGCTAGAACTTGGATGCCAGCTCTTCTAGCTTCGCTTAGATAAATACTCAGGCGGTCACGAGAACTCTTAACAGAGGTCAATAGGGCTGCCATGTATTCCTGAGGGAAGTTTGCCTTCATGTATGCGGTCCAGTATGAAAGCACTCCGTAGGCAGCGCTGTGAGCTTTGTTGAACGCGTAGTCAGCGAAAGGAAGCAAAGTCTCCCAGAGCTTTTCAATAGCCTCGTCTACGTAGCCGTTCTCTTTCATGCCAGCAACGAAACCAACTTTTTGAGCGTCTAGTTCTTCCTTTTTCTTCTTACCCATCGCGCGACGTAACTCATCCGCTTTAGCAAGACTGAAGTTTGCGACCTTCTGTGCAACAGCCATTACCTGCTCTTGATAAACAATCAAGCCATAGGTCGGATCTAGCACTTCAGCTAGAGGCTCTTCAAGGCTTGGGTGAATAGGAATGTTCTGCTCTTTACCGTTCTTACGCTGTGCGTAAGAAGTGTGTGAGCCCATACCCATCGGTCCTGGACGATACAACGCAATAGCAGCCGAGATGTGCTCAAACTTAGTTGGCTTCAGCAGTCGAAGCAGTGATCGCATTTGACCACCATCGAGCTGGAAGACACCGAGTGTGTCACCTCTTGAAAGCATCTCGTAGGTGTTCTCATCTCCGTCAAGATCTAGGTCTTCTAAAACAACAGTGACGCCTCGGTTGGATAAAGCATTCTCTATAGCGCTATCGAGCACAGTCAGATTTCTAAGTCCTAGGAAGTCCATCTTCACAAGCCCTAGTTCTTCACAAGGGTGCTGAGCAAAGGCAGTAATGATTGCGCCATCATCATCACGACGGATAACAGGAATAACATCCAGCAGGGGTTCCGCTGACATGATTACACCGGCAGCGTGCACACTTGTTTGACGCTTTAGACCCTCCAGTCCCCTAGCAAGTTCAAACGCCTTTCTAGCATCAGGATCTTCTTCAAGAATCTTTCTAAACTCAGCAGCTTCTTTGTAGCGACTCTTGAGATCCAAAGCCGCTGGTTCAATAGCAACCGGTTCAAACTCTGGAGTCTCTTCGTCAAACTCATCATCAGATGAATCATCTGCTGAGTATTCAACTACCGGACGGCTATTTGGATCTTCAACCATCTCGCTGAGAGTCATGTCCTTTCCAAGGACCATGCGTGGCATTGCCTTAGTTAGTTTTTCACCAACCGAGTAATCCATTCCAAGAACACGAGCGGCATCTTTTAAGCTCTGCTTAGCCTTGATAGTTCCATAGGTAATAATCTGAGCAACTCGGTCATCACCATATTTCTGAGTCACATACCTAATCACTTCACCTCGACGACGATCATCAAAGTCAACATCGATATCTGGAAGGCTGACACGTCCTGGGTTTAGGAAACGCTCAAAGAGCAAGCCGTATTTGATTGGATCTAGAGCTGTTATACCAAGTGCAAAGGAAACGAGTGAACCTGCTGCAGAACCACGACCGGGACCTACTCGAATTCCTTGATTTCTAGCCCAAGCAATAAAGTCTGCAACCACTAGGAAATAACCTGGGAAGTTCATGTTCTTGATTACTTCAATCTCAAAAGCAATACGTTCTAGATAAAGCTTCTCGATGTCTTTACCAAAGCGTTCGTGCATGCCGCGCATTACTTCAGCTTCAAACCAGGATGCTTCGGTGTGACCCTCAGGAACTTGGAATCTAGGCATTAGGTTTCGTTTAGCAAATTTGATATCTGATCGTTCAGCAATCAAAGGGTGTTATCGCAGGCTTCAGGAAACTCTGCGAAAAGCTCACGCATAGCCTTAGCGCTCTTTAGGTAGTAACCCTCTCCATCAAACTTGAATCTCTTTCATCGGTTAGCTTGGTTCCGGTCTGAACACAGAGAAGGGCTTCCTGTGCATCTGCGTGACCTGCTTCGGTGTAGTGAAGGTCATTGGTTGCAACCA
>RFNI01000186.1 GCA_009927245.1 Actinomycetota bacterium
CTTCGTGGACCAACCGGTCGTGTCTATAAGCATGAGATTCCTGGTGGTCAGCTGAGCAATCTTCGTCAGCAGGCAATCGCTCTTGGTTTAGGCAACCAGTTCGAACGCGTTGAAGACATGTATGCAGCAGCAAACGAAATTCTTGGTAGACCACCAAAGGTCACTCCTTCATCAAAGGTGGTAGGGGATCTAGCACTTCATCTTGTTGCTGTAAACGCAGACCCAGCTGACTTTGCTGCTAACCCACAGAACTACGACATTCCAGATTCTGTTGTTGGATTCATGGCAGGGGAGTTGGGCGATCTACCTGGTGGGTGGCCTGAACCTTTCAGAACTAAAGTTCTGCAGGGTAAGAACCCTAAGTTCGGTTAGTAGCGGTTTCGGCAGATGACCTTCAGAAGCTTGTTCAGAAGATGCCAAGGTAAGAAGAAGCACTCTAAACAGGTTGCTCTTCCCAGGCCCAACAGCTGAGTTTGAGAAGTCCAGAGCAACCTTCGGTAACCTCGACCCAGTTGACACTCTTGACTACCTTACGGTCTTGAGCAAGGGTATGAGCATGTCGTTGAGATTGCTAAGGGTGTTCGAATCTTCGTGGGTCTCGAAGCTATTGGCTCACCGGATACCAAGGGCTTTAGAACCGTTATGGCTACCTTCAACGGTCAGCTTCGCCCGATCAACATCAGAGACCGCAAGATCGCAACCACAGTTGTTTCAGCCGAAAAGGCTAACCTTGCTAACCCAGCTGAAGTCGCGGCACCATTTGCCGGTGTTGTCACCCTTCAGGTAGTTGAGGGCACTCAAGTTGAACTGGGCCAGCCGGTAGCAACCATTGAGGCCATGAAGATGGAAGCCACAATTACCGCCAATACTGCTGGAATTGTCAGGCGTTTAGCCATTTCCAAGACCCAATCGGTTGAATCAGGCGACCTCATCCTTGTCGTTGAACCAAGGCTTAGCGAATAGACTTACCCAAGTAGTTATTGATTCAGCCAAGGTTTTCTTGGCTTGGAGATGTTTAAGGATTTAGCTTTGGCTGACAGATTTGATGGTAAAAACTCACGTTCTCGCGATGAAGCAGAGAACAGTGCTGAACTTGGCTCTGCTGAGATTGAGGCAAGCACAATTGACCTCTCACCAACTACTTCATCTATCAAGGTAATCACCGAAGCAACAGCAATGTTCCAGCAACCGGTGTTTCAGAGACCGACAGCCTAGCTAGCTCACAGACCGGTTACTCTCGTCGTGACAGCCTCAGAGGCGATACTTTCGATCAGCCAGAGCCAGCTGCGATGTTGACTGCAGATCGGCTAATTGAACTCAACTCAAAGACCAGACCTGCGCCTGAATCTGGTTTTAGAAGATTCCTATACTTCTTATCTCAAACAATCAACATGGGGGATAACCTCCGGTTCGTGAGCGTAAAGCTGTCGATGCAAGAATTGCTGCCAGCTTAGGCGGTGGCGCTAGATTCGTCCCAGTCTCACTCGTAAGGGTGGAGTGGGTAAGACAACCGTCACAACTCTGCTGGGTATGGCAATGGCGCTAGCTCGTGAAGATCGAGTAATTGCTATCGATGCTAACCCTGACCGTGGAACGCTGGCTGAACGTGTTAGCAAGTCAACTCGCTTTACTGTTCGCGATGTGGTTAACCGTGCTGCTGCGATTGATGGATTCACTGACTTCTCAACAATGGTTTCTAGAGATGTCACAAGATTGCACGTCCTTGCCTCTGACAGTGACCCAATGCTTTCAGAAGCCTTCGATGAAGGCGATTACAACGTAGTTGCTGACATGGCTGCTCGCTATTACACAATCATCTTGACTGACTGTGGAACAGGTATCGTTCACTCAGTTATGCGTCCAACTCTGCAGAGAGCTAACGGGCTTGTAATTGTTTCTGGTGGTTCAGTTGACGAAGCTCGTTTAGCTTCTGAGACTCTAACCTGGCTTGAGGCTAACGGTTATGGTGATTTGGTTAGAGGATCTGTTGTTGCTCTAAACACTGCAACTCAGGGTACCAACCTTGTAAAGCTTGATGAAATCGAAGCTCACTTCAAATCTAGAGTTCGTGCAGTTGTGAAGATTCCATATGACCCAGCTCTAGCTGCCGGTTCAGTAATCAAGTTTGATCAGCTGCACCGCAACACTCGTGAAGCAGCTCGTGAACTCGCTGCGTTAGTAGTTGAGGGATTGACTAAGAGCAACTAGTTTCATGACTGTTCGTGAAATAAGACTCTTCGGAGATCCAGTTCTCAAATCGCCCTGTGATCCGATTAAAGACTTCGGTCCTAAGACGCACTCTCTTATCGAAGATCTGATTGATACCACCAAGGTTCCTGGACGAGCAGGAGTTGCTGCCAACCAAATTGGTATCTCTCTAAGAGCTTTTAGTTACAACGTTGCTGGCAAAGTTGGCTACCTAATCAACCCAAAGAACTTAGTGCTAAAAGGTGAACCAATTCTTGTTGAAGAAGGTTGTTTATCAGTTCCTGGTAACTGGCACCTAACCACTCGATACCCAGAGGCAGAGCTACTGGAACTCAACTTGATGGAACTGAAATCACTATTTCAGGAACAGGATTACTAGCCCAAGCACTGCAACACGAGCTAGATCACCTAGACGGATTGCTATACCTGGATCGCCTCACTCAAGAGGAGCGCAAGGAAGCAATGAAGATAGTTCGTAAATCAGATTGGTTTATGAACTAAATCTTGTAATCTCCAATGTTGTGACAGGTTGACTTGGCGCTGTCTGCATAGATGTCATCGATTAGATTTCCAAAGTCCTCACCCACAACGGATCTCTTTATCTTTAGTGATGGAGTCAGGTGACCACTCTTCTCAGTTAGGTCGTAAGGAAGAACTGCAAACTTCCTGATTGACTCAGCTGTTGAGAAGTTGGTGTTCACCGCTTCAATAGCCTTAGAGACCTCTGCAAGGACAGCAGCGTTAGATCTAGCCTCGTCAAGAGTTAGTTGCTCTTTGATGCCGTTGTTGGCTAGCCAGATAGGCAACATCTCTTCATCGATAGAAACCAATACAGAAACGAATGGCTTAGCGTCACCGATAACAACCGCTTGGCTCACCAGCGGGTTGGCGCGCAGTGGGTCTTCAAGTAGTGCTGGAGCAACATTCTTACCACCAGCGGTGATAATCAATTCCTTCTTACGTCCTGTAATAGCTAGGAAGCCATCGTCATCCAAATCTCCGATGTCACCGGTCTTGAACCAGTCACCTTCAAAGATTGACTTGGTTGCATCCTTGTTGTTCCAGTATCCCTTTAGGACGTTAGTTCCACGAAGCCAGATTTCACCGTCTTCAGCGATCATCACACCACAACCAGGTAGTGGGAAACCAACCTTGCCAATCTTTAGGTTGCTCGGTCGACCAATGGTAACTGGAGCTGTTGTTTCAGTTAATCCATAACCCTCAAGCACGATCAAACCGATTGCACGGTAGAAGTGACCAAGTCTTGCTCCTAGTGGGCCACCACCGCTGATTGCATACTTAACTTCGCCACCCATTGCAGCGCGAAGCTTCTTGTATACAAGAGCGTCAAAGAGTTTGTGCTTGATGTTTAGACCAACGCTTGGACCCTTCTTGGTGTCTAATGCCATTGACCATGCGATTGCAGTTTCAGCTGCAGCATGGAAGATCTTGCCCTTGCCAGCACCTTCTGCTCTTTGCTCTGCAGAGTTGTATACCTTCTCAAAGACACGAGGAACAGCTAGCAAGAATGTTGGGTGGAAGCTCTGCATCGCAGGAGCTACGTTCTTAGCATCTGGCTGGTGACCAACCTTTACTCCACCAGAGACACAGAGAACAGAAACGAATCTTGCGAAGACGTGAGCCATCGGCAAGAACAAAACTGTTGAACCACCAGGGGCAACTACTTCAGGAAGAACTGCCTGAGCATTTCTACACAGATCAACGAACCTTGGTGCAGAAGTTCACAACCCTTAGGTCTTCCTGTTGTTCCAGAGGTGTAGATGATTGTCGCAAGATCCTTCAAGCCATTGCTGGTTCTTCTCTTCTCAAGTTCTTCATCAGAGACACTCTTACCAAGCTTGACTAGGTCAGCTAGATCTTTACCTTCGAAAGTCCAAGTTGCCTTCACCGCAGGAAGGTTCTTCTGGACACTCTTGAAAAGTTCGAAGTGAGTCTTGTTTTCAAAGATTGCAGCAACAGCACCTGAGTCACTCAAGATCCATTCAATCTGGCTAGGAGCAGATGATTCGTAAATTGGAACAGAGACTGCACCGGCAAACCAAAGCGCGAAGTCAGTCAGTGCCCATTCGTATCTGGTGGCACTCATGATGCCAACACGTTGCCCGACTTCAATTCCGGAGGCAACGAAACCCTTAGCAAGTGCTCTGACTTCTGCTAGGTAATCCTCTGCCGTGACATCTTCCCAAACTCCAGGAGAAGTTTGTTTTGACATCAGTGCAAGCTTTGGATCTTTATTGACGCGGTCAATAATGAGGTCGGTGATGTTCGTTTCTGGACTAGAAACTACTACTAAAGGAACTTCGTTGGTCTTCATGTCTGCCTCCGCTGGGTTAGCTCGTAAATGAAACTTTTGACTACTCTACCCGTGGAAACCCTATATTTCTGCCCCTAGGCTTATCCAAATGATGCCGATATACTGACCAAGTTAACAAAAATAAAGGAACCAGATGAAAACCGTCGGAATCGACATCGGTGGAACCAAGATCGCAGGAGCTCTTGTCAACGAGGCAGGGGAGATCCTTCGTGATCTGAAGGTGCCAACCCCAGCGAATGATCCAGTTGCACTGCAGGCTGCCGTTGTGAAGATGGTCGAAGAACTGAGTTCAGGGGAGCAGGTTAGCGCCGTTGGCGTTGCTGCCGCTGGTTTTATTGATGCCAACCAGTCTGTTGTCTACTACTCACCAAACCTGAGTTGGCGCAACGAACCTCTAAAAGAGAAGCTTGAAGCCGAGCTAGGCCTACCTGTTGTTATCGAGAACGACGCCAATGCTGCTGGCTGGGCTGAATACCGATTTGGTGCAGGCGCTGGCTATCACCACATGATGATGTTAACCATTGGAACAGGTGTTGGCGGGGCAATCGTGGCTAACGGTGAACTGTTCCGTGGTGGCTTTGGAATTGGCGCAGAACTTGGACATATGAACTTCGTCCCTAAGGGGAAACTTTGTGGCTGCGGTCAGTACGGATGTTTAGAGCAGTATGGGTCAGGAACAGCACTTCTAAACTCCGCGAAGGAACTTGTTGCTTCGGGTTCAGAAGAAGCTAAGCGGTTGAAGGAACTCTCAGCTAGCGTTCCTGAACTAACTGGAAATGAGGTTTACAAGGCCATCCAAGAAGGCGATCCGGGTGCACTAAGGCTTCTTACCGATCTAGGTTCCAACCTTGGCTTGGCTGTTGCCTCACTGGTTGCAGTTCTCGACCCTGAGATTGTGGTTATCGGTGGAGGAGTGAGCGCTGCTGGGGAACTTCTTCTGGAACCTATTCGCTCTGCTTACCTAGAGCACCTGCCGGCTAGAGGTTTTAGACCTGAACTGAAGATTGTTGGAGCCCAGCTGCATAACGATGCAGGGGTTGTCGGTGCAGCTGATCTGGCTAGATTACATTCCAACGGGCGATAAACTTAACCCTTAGCGGTCTAAGGGAAAGAGAAGGAGGTCCACCGTGTGGTACTTTCTGCTGAAGAATATTTTCCTAGGTCCTGTCCTGAAGGTTCTCTTTCGCCCTTGGATCAAAGGCGCTGAAAAGATTCCAACCGATGGCGCAGCCATTCTGGCTTCGAATCATCTATCTTTTTCAGATTCCATCTTCTTACCGCTAATGCTCAGAAGACCAGTGGTCTTCCTTGCTAAGAGCGAATACTTCACTGGTAAGGGCATCAAAGGAACTTTATCTCGCTGGTTCTTCAAGGGAACCGGCCAGCTGCCTATCGACAGAAGTGGCGGTAAGGCTTCGGAGGCGGCACTAAACACCGGTCTAAGTGTTCTAGCCCAGAGCCAACTACTTGGTATCTACCCTGAAGGAACCAGATCGCCAGATGGCAGATTGTTTAGAGGTAGAACAGGTATCGCTCGTATGGTTCTTGAGGCAAAGGTTCCAGTTTTCCCAGTTGCAATGATTGATACCGAGAAGGTTCAACCGATTGGTAGAAAACTTCCAAGAATTCGCCGTATCGGTGTCGTCGTAGGGGAGCCACTGGACTTCTCTCGCTTTGCTGGAATGGAAGGCGATCGTCTAGTTCTCAGAGCAGTGACAGATGAGATAATTTATGAGCTAATGAAGCTCAGCGGGCAGGAATACATCGACGTATATGCCTCAACACTAAAAGAACGTCGCTAGTAATCCCACCGAGACAAGGAATAACAAATTGGCTTCATTAGAACCAGTAGTAGCTGCAAATCCAGGCGTACTTGAAGGCTTGGACAACTACCGCAATCTAGTCGCTGCACAGCAACCAACTTGGCCTGACCAGGCTGCTCTCGAAGAGGTTAGACAGACTCTAGCGAAGTATCCACCTTTGGTATTCGCTGGTGAAGTAGATATCCTCAAAGACAGGATTTCACAAGCAGCTCAAGGTAAAGCTTTCTTGCTGCAGGGTGGTGACTGTGCTGAGACTTTTGTTGATGCAACAGCAGATCGTATTCGTAACCGTGTGAAGACTTTGCTACAGATGGCAGTTGTCCTTACCTATGGTGCATCGATGCCTGTAATCAAGATGGGCCGTATGGCCGGTCAGTTTGCTAAACCAAGATCATCAGACATTGAAACACGTGAAGGGCTAACTCTTCCTGCATACCGCGGTGACGCAGTTAACGGTTATGACTTCACTGCAGAAGCTAGAAATCCAGATCCAAAGCGTTTGCTTCAGGCATACAACACCTCTTCTTCAACTCTGAACCTAATCAGAGCTTTCACCATGGGTGGCTTTGCTGATCTTCGTTCAGTTCATGAATGGAACAAGGGCTTCATCGATAATCCAGCTAACTCTCGCTACGAGACAATGGCAAAAGACATCGATCGTGCTATCAAGTTCATGGCAGCCTGCGGTGCTAACTTCAACGAACTAAGAACCACTGAGTTCTACACGTCCCACGAAGGTTTACTATTCGACTACGAGCGTCCAATGACTCGTATTGATTCAAGAACTGGAACTCCTTATGACACCAGTGCACACTTCATCTGGATTGGTGAGAGAACAAGACAACTCGATGGCGCTCACGTTGACTTCCTATCTCGTGTTCGTAACCCTCTAGGTGTGAAGCTTGGCCCTAACACTTCAGTTGATGATGTTATGGCCCTAATTGAGAAATTAGATCCAAACCACGAGCCAGGAAGACTTACCTTCATCACTCGTATGGGCGCAGGAAAGATTCGTGAAGCACTTCCAAAGCTTGTTGAAGCAGTTAGAGATGCAGGCTTTACTCCACTTTGGATTACCGACCCTATGCACGGTAACGGTATTACTACTGCTAACGGATACAAGTCACGTCGCTTTGACGATGTCATGAACGAAGTTAGAGGATTCTTCGAAGTTCACCGCGATCTAGGAACTTTCCCAGGTGGTGTTCACGTTGAACTAACTGGAGACGATGTTGCTGAGTGTCTAGGCGGTAGTGAGCACATCGATGAGATCACTTTGGAATCAAGATACGAATCACTCTGTGACCCTAGATTGAACCACTCTCAGTCTCTAGAACTTGCTTTCCTAGTAGCTGAAGAGCTAGCTGCTCGCTAACGAGAACGAATAATTACAGTCGAACCGACTTTGATTACTGTTCCAACGTTTTCACTGGCTCCAGT
>RFNI01000219.1 GCA_009927245.1 Actinomycetota bacterium
AAGAAAGATATTTAGGACTATGGCAGTAAACGAAGCAGCAAATCTTTTTGCGCCTCGACCGGGGAGACTTTTCACCATCGGTCAGGTGATGACAAAATCAAAGTGATTTTCCAGACCTAACTCCTTCAAAGATTCGTTTCCTAGAAGATCAAGGTTTGTTCTCTCCATTTAGAACAGAATCTGGTTACCGCAAATACTCTGAGCAGCACATTGAGCGTATGCGACTCATTCTGGAATTACAGAGAGACAAGTTCCTGCCGCTGAAAGTCATCAAGACTTATCTAGATGATCTCGATGCGGGCAAGCAGCCTTCACTTCCAACCGCAACTAGAAGACCTAGCGTTACTCGTAAGTTCAACAAACTAGAACTAGTTGCCGAAAGCGGCATCAACGAGACTCTTCTAGCTGAAGCACAGCAGTCTCAGTTGATTGGTTCAGAACCTTTTGAATACAGCGACATTGAAGTTGCCAGGTCTTTGATGCAGCTTCAACGTTTTGGTATTTCAGCAAGACATCTCCGTGGCATCAAAACTTCAGTTGATAGAGACTTAGGTTTGATCCAGGGAGTAGTTGCCAGCGTCAAGAAGCAGCGTGACCCAGCGGCTAAATCAAGGGCAGCGGCCTATGCCAATGAGATTGAGTCACACATTGCAACTATCCGCGCAGAGCTAATTCGCGCGGTTATCGACAAAATCGACTAACGCGACACGCCGAAGAAGAATATTAACGCCCCATAGTCAGTGGTAAGCGGAACAATTAAAGAAAGCTTCAAGCATTACTTGAACTTTAGATATTAGGAGAGGAGGCCAGAATGGAATCAAATAACCCAGAAGTTGAGAGCGTTACTAACGAGCCAACTACTGAAACTGGCCGTATTCTCCTAAGCGAGGCAAGCGACTTCGCCTACCTACAAGACGATCTTTTTGCAGTTTCTCAGCCATGGCATGACCCAAACGTGGGCTACAGAGGAACTTCAGCAGCAGGGGCCGCTGGCATCAGCTACCGTCAACTTGATTACTGGGACAGAACTGCACTTGTTCAACCAAGTGTCAGGGGAGCATCAGGTTCAGGAACCCAGAGACTTTACTCTTTCCGCGACATCCTTGTTCTAAAGCTTGTTAAGCGATTCCTAGACGCTGGTATTTCACTTCAGCAGATCCGAATCGCTGTCAAACAGCTTCGCGAAGCTGGCATCAGCGACCTAGCCAAAATCACCCTCTTCTCAGATGGTGCAAAGGTTTATCTCTGCACTTCAGTTGATGAGGTTATTGACCTTCTTGATAAGGGTCAGGGTGTATTCGGTATCTCTGTCGGTAAGGTTCTGGGAGAGGTTGAGGCAACTCTTACTGAAATCAACCCAAGCCACATTGAAGACCTTGATGAACTAACTCTTCGCCGTCTTGGCAAGAAGGCTGTTTAGTTCTCTTCCGCTTCTTGAGATTCCTTCAAAGCTTTTAGCTGCTTCTTAGTCATTGTCTGACGAATAACTTCCTGAAACTTCTCTTCATACTCTGGTGAAATCGCCGGCTCTTCAGAAACTATCTCAACTGGAGCAACAACCTCTGGTTCAGGCTTTGGCGGGAATGTCGGTTTAGCATCTCTGCTTCGCTTTGAGAATCTGCTCTTGTCATCAGCTTTACGCTTACGAAGCAGTAGCCCCGGGTCTTCTGCCTTGAATGACTCCAGAGCACTTTCAAGAAGTTGATCAAAACGGTTAGCTAACTTGGCAGCAGATTGGCCTGGCCAGTTGTGAATTGGTTTACCTGCACCTGATGCCTGCTGAAGAGCAGTTTTCTCTTCCAGCGGCGGATTGATCATCAATTCACCGAAAAGCTCATCTAGTTCATTTACACGGTACTGATGTTCAGCAACGCTTGCGCGTAGTCGATTGACTAGCACTCCAAACAGGTTCACTCTTCTGTTGACCTTGTTCCTGAGTTCAGAGAAAGCCTTTACTGCAGCTTCAATTGAAATCACTGAGTTGATAGCCGGCTCGGCTACAAGCAGTACTCGGTCGCTGGCAACCCAAGCCATCCGAGTCAGTGCTCCTAGAGATGGGGGAGTATCGATAAGTACTAGGTCATACTCGTCCTCAACTGATGCCAGTGCCTGCTCGAGGTGCCAAAGGGATTTGAACGATGGGTTTCCCTGGTTGAGCAGCGTGAGGTTAGGGCTACCGACCATTACATCTAGGCGGCCTGCCTGTCCCTTAGCCCAAGATGAGACTACAATTGCCCTTAGCACAGTGTTGTGTCGGGGCTTCTTGATTACTTCGGCCGCTGAATACTCAAAATCCCCAAATGCACCTAAACCAATACTTGCGTTGCACTGTGGATCTAAATCAATCACCAGTGTTCGTAAGTTCCTAGACAAGGCAGCAGAGGCAAGACCAAGGGTGACCGTGGTTTTACCAACTCCGCCTTTCAAGGCGCTAACGCTTAATACCTGCACCTGTCTAGGCTACCTTTTGATTTTGGTGCAACCCGTCATTTGTTCACCTGACTGCAGTTAGGACCGCATGTTCAGCAAGATTTTGGTTGCCAACCGAGGCGAAATCGCCATTCGTGCCTTTAGGCGGCCTATGAGCTAGGTGCTAAGACTGTTGCGGTATTTGCCTACGAGGATAGAAACTCATCCCATCGTCTAAAAGCTGACGAGGCTTACCAGATCGGTGAAATTGGTCACCCTGTTCGTGCTTACCTAGATGTCTCTGAAATCATCCGTGTTGCACTTGAGTGTGGCGCTGACGCAATTTACCCAGGCTATGGATTCCTATCAGAGAACCCAGAGCTAGCAGAGGCAGCAAAAGCTAACGGAATTACTTTCATTGGTCCAACTTCAGATGTTCTAGAGCTTGCCGGTAACAAGGTAAACGCAAAAGAGGCAGCTATCGCTGCAAACGTTCCTGTGTTGAAATCATCTAGACAGTCTGAAGATGTTGCGCTACTAATTGAAGACTCAAAAGAAATTGGTTTCCCACTATTCGTAAAAGCTGTTGCCGGTGGTGGCGGTCGCGGTATGCGCAGAGTTCAAGACGCTGAAGGTTTAGAAGCAGCTCTCGGTGAAGCGATGCGTGAGGCTGAATCAGCTTTCGGTGATGCACGAGTATTCCTGGAGCAAGCAGTTCTTCGTCCACGTCACATTGAAGTTCAGATTCTTGCCGATGGTAAAGGAAATGTAGTTCACCTCTTCGAGCGTGACTGTTCAGTGCAAAGAAGAAACCAAAAAGTTGTTGAAATCGCTCCTGCACCAAACGTTACCCAAGAACTTCGTGAAGAGCTATATCGCGATGCTGTTGCTTTCGCTAAGCAGGTTGGATACATCAACGCAGGAACTGTTGAATTCCTAATCGACACAGTCGGACCTAACGCAGGTAAGCATGTCTTCATCGAGATGAACCCACGTATTCAGGTTGAGCACACCGTAACCGAAGAGATCACCGGAGTCGACCTAGTTCAGTCTCAGATGCTTATCGCATCTGGTTCAACTCTTGAAGAACTGAACCTTACTCAAGACAAGATTGAGATGAATGGCTTTGCTATTCAATGCAGAATTACCACCGAAGATCCAACAGCAGGTTTTAGACCTGACACAGGAAAGATCAGCACATACCGTTCACCAGGTGGTGCAGGCATTCGCCTAGACGGTGGAACTGTTTCAACTGGAAGCGAAATCAGCCCGCACTTTGATTCTCTTTTGGTAAAACTAATCACTCGCGGTAGAGATCTAAAACTGCAGTCAACAGAGCAGAACGTGCACTTGCTGAATTTAGAATCCGCGGAGTCTCCACCAACATTGCTTTCCTTCAGGGAGTACTCGCTGACCCTAGCTTTGCAGCAGGCGATCTGAGCACAGCCTTCATTGAAGAGCGTCCTCAACTGCTTACCGCTCAACCATCACTAGACCGTGGCACCAAGATCTTGAACTGGTTAGCCGATGTAACTGTGAACCAGCCATACGGTGCACGTGGTGACTTGATTTCACCGGCTAGCAAACTGCCTAAGTTGGACCTAAATGCTCCAGCTCCTAAGGGTTCTAGACAGCTTCTTCAAGAACTAGGTCCAGTTGCTTTCGCAGCTAACCTAAGAGCTCAGTCAGCAGTTGCAATCACCGACACAACATTCCGTGATGCGCACCAGTCACTATTAGCTACCAGAGTTCGTTCGAGAGATCTAGTTCAGGTTGCACCATACGAAGCACGTATTCTGCACAAACTGTTCTCTGTTGAAGCTTGGGGTGGAGCAACCTACGACGTTTCACTTCGTTTCCTAGGTGAAGACCCATGGGCAAGACTTGTGGCTCTTAGAGAAGCAATGCCGAACATCTGTATTCAGATGTTGCTACGAGGGCAGAACACCGTTGGATACACTCCATACCCGGTTGAAGTAACAGAAGCATTTGTTACTGAAGCTGCTAACGCCGGAGTTGATATCTTCCGCATCTTCGATGCTCTCAACGATGTCGATCAAATGCTTCCAGCGATTAGTGCAGTTCTAAAGACTAAGACTGCTGTTGCTGAAGTTGCCATCTGCTACACCGGTGATCTACTAAACCCAAACGAGAGCCTATACACCCTCAACTATTACCTAGATCTTGCAAGACAGGTAGTTAGTGCTGGTGCACACATCCTTGCAATCAAGGACATGGCAGGTCTTCTTCGACCACAGGCTGCAGCCAAGTTGGTCAAAGCACTTAGAGCAGAGTTTGATGTTCCAGTTCACCTGCACACCCACGACACAGCTGGTGGTCAATTAGCAACTCTTATTGCTGCTATCGATGCTGGTGTTGACGCAGTAGATGTCGCATCAGCTCCAATGGCTGGAACAACTTCACAGCCTTCGGCATCTGCACTTATCGCAGCACTTGAAAACACAGAACGTGATTCAGGCATCAGTCTCGACGAGATGACAGCACTTGAGCCTTATTGGGAAGCTGTTCGAAATGTTTATGCACCATTCGAGTCGGGG
>RFNI01000132.1 GCA_009927245.1 Actinomycetota bacterium
GGCTCCAAAGTTATTGCCGTGGTCGGTGATAGCAATTGCCGGCATTCCGAAATCAACTGCTTTATCGAGAAGTTTGTCTACCTTGGCTGCACCGTCAAGCATGGAATACTCAGTGTGCACGTGAAGGTGCACAAAGTTATCGCTGCTATTGGACATTAGTTCTAAACCTCATTTTTGGACTAGGGCATTTAGCCTAACTTGACCCTACGTCAACTAATTTTGCCACTCCGCTTGCTTAGCGCAGTAACGCGAGTGACTCTTCTAAATCTTTAGGGTAACTACTCTCGAAGAGAACATACTCCCCCTTGGTTGGGTGAATAAAGCCAAGCTTCATGGCGTGCAGCCACTGTCTTTCCATACCGAGTTTGGCAGCCAATTTTGGATCGCAACCGTAGAGGGTATCTCCCACTAGTGGATGCTTGAAGGATGAGAAGTGAACTCGAATCTGATGTGTTCGACCAGTCTCTAGCTGAACCTCTAGAAGGCTTGCTGCAACAAAAGCCTCCAGGGTTTTGTAGTGAGTAACTGATGGTTTGCCATCCTGAGCAACAGTGAACTTATATTCGTGCTTAGGGTGTCTGGCAATCGGTGCATCAATAGTTCCAGAACTTGGATCTGGATGACCTTGAACTAGAGCGTGGTAAGTCTTATCAACTAACCGATCGCGGAACGCCTGTTTCATGCGGCTGTATGCAATCTCGGTCTTAGTAAGGACCATCAGACCGCTGGTACCAACATCTAGTCGACTAACTATTCCTTGGCGCTCTGCAACACCACTGGTGGACATTTCGATGCCCATGGCAAGTAATGCTCCACCAACACTTGGACCATCCCAACCAACAGATGGATGAGCAGCAACACCAGCAGGCTTATCGACAACAACGATGTCTTCATCCTGATAGACAACTTTGAGATCTGGAACCAACTCTGCAACTAGTGCAAGCGGTGCCTTAGGAGCAGGGAGTGTGATGTTCAACCAAGCATCCTGAACAAGAGAATCTGATTTGGATACCACGTGAGAATTTTGTTGAACAAGACCTGCCTCAATGAGGTCAGCCACTGCACTTCTACTCATCCCCAAGAGCCTTGCAATACCTGCGTCAGCTCTAGTCCCAGCAATACCTTCAGGAACCTGAATCAGGCGTTCCTCAGTCACTTGTCCCGCCTAGCTTCTCACCACGCATGACTCGAATAGCGATGATTAGGGCTGAGATTGTTATTGCTGTATCTGCGATGTTGAAAATCGGAAAGTTGAAAGGCAGCTGAATGAAATCAACTACGTGACCGTTAGCAAAACCTGGTTCTCTAAACAGACGGTCGACAAGGTTGCCAGCAACCCCACCCAGCGCAAAGCCACCTAAAACGATCCAACCGGTGGTTCTGAATCTAGGGACAAACCAGAGTAATAACAAAGTTGCAAGGCTAGACAAGATGGTGAAGACCCAGGTTTCTGAGCCACCTAGTGAAAAAGCAGCGCTGTCATTGAATACCAAAGTGAATCTGACCAAGTCAAAGATAAATGGAACGGATTCGAATGGTGCAAGATTTTGGATGGCTAAGACCTTAGTAAGTTGATCGATAAGGACAACAGCGCTGGCAATGCCTAAAAACAACAGTGTCTTCCCTGTTGCACTCTTTTTGCTAGTTGTATTCACCTAGATCAGATCTGGAAAGTGTTAGCGATAGCCGTTGGACCGGTAGCTGGCCTCTGAGTATTGCCTGAAGCAGCTTCGAGATCGTTCAGTTGAGATTCAATGTATGACTTGAGCTTGGCGCGGTAGTCCTTCTCAAAGTTACGAAGAGTCTGAACATCGTTCTCAGCCAAAGCCTTCTCTTGCTCAAGTCTGTTAAGGTCTGCTTTGTGCTGAGCTTCAGCCTCGCGAACAATTCTCGAAGCTGTTGCGTGACCTTCAGCAATCAAAGCATCACGCTTCTCAAGACCTTCTCGAACGTGCTCTTCGTGAAGTTTTCTAGCAAGTTGAAGCAAGTTGTTGGTGTTATTTGATTCAAATCCGGTTAGGTCAGGAGCTGCCTGAGGGAATTCAGAGTTAGGAGTTGTGCTTGCTGGAATTGAAGCTTCAGCAGTGTTTACCTGCTGGACTAGTGAAGCTCCGCTTCGCTGCAGTTCAGCAATACGACCATCTGCTGCTAGCAGACGCTGACGTAGGTCTTCGTTCTCTTGGTTGATGCGACGCATTTCCAAAACGATTTCATCAAGAAAGTCATCGACTTCATCCTGATCATATCCCTCACGGAATTTGGTTGGTTGAAAACGCTTATTTACTACATCTTCTGGAGTCAATGGCATCGCCTTCTCCTTACTTCTCTAATACAAAACAACGGTCAAACACCAAGGTTACCCTAAGTCTTTGGCTAAAGCAGGCTTGCTAACAAGCGTTCAGCCAGGTAGAGCAAGACAAATATAGCCAGAATAGACAGGTCTAGATAGCCGCCGCCAATTCTGACCGGCTTGATAAGCCTTGATAGTGGCCTAATCACCCAGTCAGTGAGGGTGTAACAGATCTCAATTAAGACTAGGAATATTCCCTTGGGTCTGAAGTTAGGGTTCATGGTTCGAATCAAATCAATGATGATTCGAACAAAAAGGACTAAGCGAAAAATCTCAATGAACCAAAGTAGGCCCTGTATAAGAAGTGACATCAGAACCTTATGGTCTGATGATTAGCTTGTCGCCCTCAGCCTCGAGAACGTCATCAGAGTCACCGTCAACATCGACACCGTATGGTGCAAGTAGGTAAACCTCTTCAGCAACGCGCTTTGACGTGGCCTGCAGACCAGCCTTTAAACCAGCCATGAAGTCAACTAGACGGCGGGTATCAGTGTCGTTTAGGTTCTGTACGTTAACAACAACTGGAATGCCGTCACGAAGCACGTCTGCGATCAAACCGGCTTCAGCAAAGTTTGCAGGGGTAACAGTCTCGATGCTTGAAACATCATTGCCGCGACGCATAGGCCGTGGGGCTCTCGCAGGCCGTTCTGAACTACTTCCAGTAGCTCTTGGAGCTGCCGGAGCGCTCTTAGGAGCACCGCCCATTGAAAATACTTCTTTTACCCACTGTGAAATGCCAGACATAGTGTCTCCTTCTAACGAAACCCCGTTATTGCTAGATTAAGGCGGAAATCAGCGGTTTCCAGTAATTGCGGTACCTATTCGTAAGTGTGTCGCACCGAAACCGAGTGCTTCTTCAAAGTCTCCGGACATTCCAGCTGAAATGAACTTAGCGGCAGGATCAAGAGAGACAAGTTCAGCACTTGCCTTGGCAATTCGTTCGAAGTCCACAGCCGGTTCAACATCAAGCCCTACCACTCCCATCACCCCCAACAGTTGAATCTGAGGTTGAGCCATGACTAGCTCAGCAAATCGAGAGAGGTCCTTAGGGTCTAGTCCCCCTCGGTTTGGGTCATCGGTGAGATTTAGTTCAAGGAATACCTGGATTCTCTTCTCCGTGTCTTTGGCTAGTTGCTTGACTAGTTCTTTCAGCAAAGAATCTCTATCGAGCGAATGAATACAAGAAGCGTATTCAAGAACGGAACGGACCTTGTTTGATTGCAACTGCCCCACAAAGTGCCAGGTGGCTAGTCCTGGTCTTACATATTCAACTTCTTTAGCTTTTGGTGAGGCTTCCTGATCTTTGTTTTCACCGAATTGGGTTTCACCAAGATCTAACAACTCGATTGGAAGAGCGGCGGAGTGATTCTTGGTAACAATGATTAGTTCGATGTCTTTGGCACTTCTACCGGAATTGCTGGCAGCTGAATTAATGCGCTCTCTAACAGCCTCTAAACGCTGAGCAAGAGTCGAATCATTCATTCTTACTGCAGGAAGTCTGGGATGTCTAAACCATCGTCAAAACGGTTAGCAGGCTTTGGCTGAGCATAAACAGGAGGAGCTTGCTCTTCCTGATCCTCGTCCTCATCTTCGTCATAACTTGAAGCTGTTGGAACTGCTGAGATGGTTGCGGTGCTTCCTGCGAACCAGGAAGGAACATCTGCAGGCTCTGTAACAACTTCAGCAACCGGTTCAACAATCGTGATAGGACCAGAGCTTGGAGCTGTGAAACCGCTGCTTCGATATGCAGGGCGAGGTGCAACTTCGTCAAAACCAGCACCAATTACTGTCACACGCATCTCGTCACCAAGGGTGTTATCTATTGATGTACCAAAGATGATGTTTGCTGTTGGGTGAACAACTTCTTGAATTAGTTTCGCTGCGTCGTTTACTTCCTTTAGCTTCATGTTTGAAGCTGCAGCGAACTGAATTAGAACTCCACGAGCGTTGTCAATACTGCTCTCAAGTAGCGGGTGGTTGATTGCCTGTTCAGCAGCTCGCATTGCACGATCTTCACCCTTAGCAATACCAATTCCCATCAGTGCTGTTCCAGCACCCTGCATAACAGACTTAACGTCTGCGAAGTCTAGGTTGATGAAACCTGGTTCAGTAATCAAATCAGAAATACCTTGAACACCAGCACGGAGAACATCATCAGCCATGCTGAAAGCATCAGGAAGGCTTAGCTCTTCATCATTTAGGTCAATGAGTTTTTGGTTAGGAACGATGATCAGGGTGTCAACTTCAGCACGGAGTGCATCAATACCAGCCTGAGCGTTCTCTGCTCTGCGACGACCTTCAAAGTTAAATGGACGACTAACAACACCAACGGTAAGTGCACCGCTCTGCTTTGCAATTCTTGCGACAACAGGCGCAGCACCAGTTCCAGTTCCACCGCCTTCACCTGCAGAAACGAAAACCATGTCAGCACCGCGAAGGACTTCAGCAATTTCATCCACGTGGGCTTCAGCAGCCAAACGGCCAACTTCAGGATCTGCTCCTGCACCAAGGCTCTTAGTACTGTCGCCACCGATCTCAAGCTTCACGTGAGCTTCCGACTTGAGTAGGTCTTGTCCATCGGTGTTGATTGCGATGAATTCAACTCCGCGCAATCCCTTCTCGATCATCTGGTTGACAGCGTTACCACCTGCACCACCGACACCGACGACCTTGATTACAGCTAAGAAGTTCACTGGGTCTGACATTATTTTTCCTCCGCGTTACCTAGATTTGCCTAACCTTAAACCTCCAGTTGAAGGTTAAAGAATCTAAACAAATGCTCTAGCGCCAAAAAACTAAACGCTAACCCAGGGAAAATGCCGTAAGTATGGCGGTGTGTCTAAGAGAAGTTAATTGATGACGCTCGGGGTCAAAGGCGAAGAAACATCGTAGGTAGCTCTGACCTTGGTTGATGTCTTGAGCAAGAGTGTCTTCAACACCTTCGATTTCAAAATTGAATCTGATGAATCACCCCAAATAACCGTTTGACCAGCTGCTCCCCTAAGTCGCAGAGTCACGTTATCTCTGGTCTTTGCCTGAATGTATGCAACTCGATCTAAGAGCTGAAGAGGAAGAGCGAGAATGACATCGATAGCCTGTCGATAGGTAGCAGAGTCTTTAGGGTTACCGGTCACAATAACTGTTGGTAATTGCTCTGAACCTGATGCTGGGCCTAACTTCACACCAGCAGGGTCATAGAGATACTGCACTCCCCCACTGACCACAATCGCTATTGGTGTTCGCTCAGTTATTTTAACTTCTAACGTGTGAGGTGGACGACTAACTAAGGCGATGCTCTCAATGATTGGAAAACCCTTTAGATCTCTAGCCACCGACTCTTCGCTAATTGTTGGAAGCGGTGTCCCAACATACTTCTTCAAAACTTTGAGAATTTGCTTCTCAGACACGCGGGACTCTCCTGAGACAACAATCTTGTCGATGGCAAGGATCGGGGTGAAGGTTGTCGCTAGAACTAAAACAACCAGAAACGCAAGACCGCCGAGAATTGCTCTCTTAAAATATTTACCAGTTGGGTTCTCTTTGGTAAATCTTCTAACTTCTCTTTTAGTAGTTCTAGCCTGACTGACTCTGGAGAGTTTGGCCTTGAGTGGAACCGCTGCCTTCTTAGCTTTCTTTACCTTGGCCGGCTTCGCAGGTGCTTTACCTGTTGGGGTTGAATAACGATTCTTGGGGCGTTGCATTCTTAGTTCTCTAACGCCTTCAAGATTCCGGGCACCTGACGATAAACATCACCGCAACCCATCGTGACTATGAAGTCACCGGGTTTAGCAAGCTCAGCTGCAACCTTTGCGACATCGTCCCAGTTCGGGACGTAGTGCATTCTGTTCTGCTCACTAAAAGCATCAGCTATGAGCGCTCCAGTCACACCTGGTTCTGGATCTTCTCTCGCCGCATAGATATCTAAGACAACTACTTCATCACTTGCAGAAAGTGCTTCAGCAAATTCCTTTGCGAACAGTCTGGTTCGACTGTATAGGTGGGGTTGGAAAACGGTTATCAAACGACCTTCACCAACTACTGCTCTGGCACCTTTAAGGGCTGCCGTTACCTCGGTTGGGTGATGAGCAAAGTCATCAAATACTTTCACTCCTCTAAATTCACCGTGCAGTTCAAAACGCCGTTCAGTGCCACCAAATGTTGCGATAGCAGCAAGTACCGCTTCAGGTTCAAAACCAAGACCTACTAAGACACCAAAAGCACCGGCAGCGTTAATCGCATTGTGTTCTCCAGCTACCTGCAGAGTTGCCGAATAGTCATTTCCTTCATAAGAAATACTGAAGCTCACCTGAGGGCCAGTTGCATCAACATGGCTCAAACGAACCTCAGAATCGCTTGCTAAACCAAAGCGAATAACTCTCTTGTCCTTTATAGAAGAAGTGACCCGAACAGCACCTGGGTCATCTGAACTGATAACAACAAAGTCGGTAGCCGAGCTAGCAAACCTTGCGAACTCAGCTTCAAAGTTCTCTAGAGATCCGTAGTGATCTAAGTGGTCAGGATCGACGTTGGTAATCAGTGCAACTGCGGTCCTGTAGTGGAGGAATGAACCATCAGACTCATCTGCTTCAATCACAAACAGCTCTGAACTTCCGCTCTCGGCAGAGGAGCCGTAAGCAGCAATTACTCCTCCATTTACGAAACTTGGGTCTTCACCTAAAGCTCTAAGACCTGTCACAACCATTCCCGTGCTCGTAGTCTTACCGTGAGCACCGGCAACTGAAATCAGCTTCTTACCCTCAGTCAAATACTTCAAGGCTTGAGATCTGTGCAGGATTGGGAGCTTTAGTTCCTGAGCTAAAACATATTCAGGATTAGTTGGCCAGAGCGCTGAGGTAACAACGACGGTGTCACAGTCTCCTAGGTTATTTGCATCGTGACCGATGTTGATTACTGCCCCAAGTTTTCTAAGCTCTGTGATGTTATTTGATTCACGAACATCGCTACCGGTTACCTTGTGACCTGAGTTCATAAGCATTCTGGCAATACCGCTCATACCAGAACCGCCAATGCCAATGAAGTGCACTTTGCCGAGGGCAGCTGGAACACTTTGGCTGTAGTCAGGTTTGATGGTCATTATTTCCTAAGGTTTGCTTTCAAGACTAGGTTCGCTTTGGAAACCAGACCCTCTACAACACGCCATTTACTAGGCGCAGTAGTTCTGCGGAACCGTCAGATTTACCAACTGATTTAGCTTTAGCACTCATTTCGTTAATCAGCTTCTTATTGCTCAATAGCGGAATAAGTGTTGAAGCAACATACTCAGCGCTGAAGTCCTCATCCTTTACAAGCAATGCTCCCCCGGCACTAACTACCTGTTCAGCGTTCAGTTTCTGTTCACCATTGCCAACGGGATATGGAACAAAGATTGCTGGAAGTCCAACCGCTGAGAATTCTGAGACCGTTGCAGCACCTGATCTAGCGACAGCGAAATCCGCTGCAGCTATGGCTAGTTCCATCCGTGAGCAATAGGTCAACCTTCGGTAACTACCCTCACTGAGATCTGCTAACCCTGCCCTGTCACCGACGATATGAATGATCTGGATACCAGCGGCATCTAGAAGGGTTCTTGACTTCTCTATGGTTTCGTTGATTCGTTTAGCACCCAATGAACCACCTGTTACAAGCAACGTTGTTAGTTTGGAATCAAGGTTAAAGAACTGATTCGCTTCAAAACGGTGTTCAGTCTTGGTTAGTTCAACTATCTCTTTGCGAAGTGGCATGCCGGTGAGCGTTGCTTTGGGGAGCTTAGTGTTTGCGAATGTCACTGCAACAGCTGCAGCGTTTCTTGATCCAACACGGTTGGCATATCCAGGAAGTGAGTTTGCTTCGTGCACTACATACGGAATCTTTAGAGCCTTTGCTGCTCTGTATGCTGGTGCACTGGCGTAACCACCAAAACCAACCACAACATCTATCTGATGTTCGGTGATGTATTTCTTTACCTGATCAACTGCCTTTTGGAATCTCATTGGGAAACTCAGTGCATAGCCATTTAGTTTTCTAGGCATGGGTAATCGCTCAACAAATAGCAATTCAAAGCCACGTTCCGGAACAAGCCTTGATTCCAAACCTTCTCTGGTTCCCAGAGCCCAAACCTTGTGTTCGCCTGACTGGGACATGATCTCTTCAGCCAGCGAGAGCAAAGGGTTCACATGGCCTGCTGTTCCGCCACCAGCTAAAAGGTATCTAGTCATTTTCTTCTGACTCGATTTGCAGCTGGTGCTTGAACACGCTCAAAGGCTAAAACCACACCAAGTGCTAGCAACACAGCCACGATGGATGAACCACCCTTAGAGATAAGAGGTAGTGGAACACCAAGGACTGGAAGTAGGTGCAGTACTACCGCAATGTTCACTAGAGCTTGAACAACAATCCAGAGCATCACACCAATTGCTGCGATGGAAGCAAATGGGTAGCTGTTGTTATAGGCAACTCTTCTAATGAACTGACCGAGCATAATGAAACAGAAGAGCACAAGGACAGCACCGATCATTCCCCACTCTTCACCAATGTTGGCAAAGATGAAGTCATTCTCAACTTCAGGAATCCAACCCCAGTTAAGTGTTGAGTTACCTGGCCCAACGCCAAACACACCACCGTTGGCTAAAGCCCAAATACCGTGCTTCACTTGCCAGTCAGCTCCATCAATATCTGATTGCCCCTGTTGGAAGAACGCAATGATTCGATTGATTCGAGAAGTATTTGCAAAAGCTCCAACTAGGCCACCAAGAACAGTGATTGCAACTAACTTATTTAGATGAACCCAAGGCATCCCTGCCAGCAGGCACATTCCAAGAATGATGCTGATGAAGATGATTGCGGTTCCCATATCCCTTGAGGTTAGATAAACCAAACCCGCGGAACCAAAACCATAGAAAAGGACTTGCTTTGCTCCAGTGTTGAAATCCCAAAGTTCGTCTTTGTATTGACCAAGGATTTGAGCCAAGACCAGAATCAAACCCAACTTTAAGAACTCTGAAGGCTGGATGGTTTGACCCAAAATTCTAATCCAGTTGGTGTTACCACCGACCGAAACACCAACACCCGGAACAAGAACACCCAACTGCAAAACTATTCCACCGAAGAAGGCAAGTCTAGAGATATTCTCCAGCCACTGAACTGATCTAGTTGAAAGGAAAATCATTCCTAAAAGACCGAGGATTGCGTAAGTAAACTGGCTTTCCAATCCGCTGAAGGGATTACCGCTCTGCTTAATTTCAACGACGTTTGAAGATGAGAGCACTGTTATTAGACCAAAACCGACTAGCAGCAAAACCAACATGACTAGACGGTAGAAGAGTCTGCTCTGGTGCAGGAAGTATCTATCAAAGAGTGCTACCGAAGAGCGCACCGGAGACCTAAAGAATTGGCCCAGCGCGCCTGATTCCCTGGAGGCTCTCTTTTGATTTCTAGCCATTAGTGTTTCTAACCCCTTGTTCTATTGCCTTGGTAAACGCATTACCTCGGTCTGCGTAGTCGATGAACTGATCCATCGAAGCCGCGGCCGGCGCTAGAAGCACCACGTCTCCTGAAACTGCCTTTGCTTTAGCTATGTCAATAACCGCAGTCATAACTGCATCTTCTGAGTCGGTGATCTCAACGAATGGAATATTTGCAGCTTTAGTTCTAAAAGCCTCAGCAACAGGTGCCCGATCCACTCCGATTATGATTGCAAACTTGATTCGCGCGGCATACCTCTCAATCAGAGGAGCGATGTCAACGCCTTTTAGTAATCCCCCGACGATCCAGATCACTGAATCAAAGCTTGCAAGCGCTGCTGCAGCAGCATGAGGGTTCGTTGCCTTTGAGTCGTCTATCCAACGAATACCGTCCTGTTCAAGAACTAATTCAATTCTGTGAGCATCTAGCACAAATCCTTGCAAAGCATTCTGGATCTCAAGTGGTTGAATACCAACCGCCCTTGCAATCGCTGAAGCTGCTGCAATGTTTGCCATCAAGTGTGGACTGATAACGGGAATCTTCTTTAGGTCAGCGAAAGTCGCAAGCTCTTGAGCTTCTGCTGGATCGTCAATGAAGGCTCTATCGACCAGAATGTCTTCGACCCAACCAATCTCATTGGGCCTCGGGGTGTTTACTGCAAAGCCAACTGCCTGAGCATTCTCTGTTCCACGAGATTTAGAAACTAGTTTCTCTGTAACTGAATCCCCGGCGTTATAGACGCAGCAGATGCTGGAGTTGTGATAAATCTTTGCCTTAGCTTCGGTGTATGCCTCAAGAGATCCATGCCAGTCCAAGTGGTCATCTGCTATGTTGAGCACCGTACTGACTATCGGTGCAATCTCGTTGAGATAATGCAGTTGGAAACTGCTTAGTTCAATTACTAGAACTTCAAAAGCTGCAGGGTCTCTGACAACATCCAGAATCGGTGTTCCGATGTTGCCACAGGCAACCGCTCTGATGCCAGCAGATATAAGCATCGCTTCAACTAACTGGGTGACAGTTGTTTTACCATTGGTTCCGGTAATGCAGATCCAGTTAGATGGCATTCCGTGTTTGTCTCTGAGCCGCCAAGCAAGATCAATATCTGTCCATACCTGCACTCCGAGAGATGTTGCAGTGCTGAGCAAATAGTTATCAGGTCTTATCCCTGGCGAGACGATTAGTAGCTCTGGGTTGAAATCCCTTAGAGCTTCAAGTTGACTCTTCTCTTGTGCACCAATCAAAGACTCGACTCCTAAAACATCGAGGACTTCGACCAACTTCTCATCGGCTTTATCAGCGATGACGAAAACCTTGGCACCAAGCTCATGCAATGTGTCTGCTGCTGAGAATCCCGAAACCCCTAGGCCATAGACCACAACTCTAAGTTCAGACCAAGCCGAATTCCAACTGGTCAAATCTTCTAATTTGCTCATGTCACGGAACCGTAGATCCACTCAACATAGAACAAACCAATTCCCGCAAGACAAAGAAGTCCACAGATAATCCAGAATCTAACCACCACGGTCACTTCGTTCCAACCCTTTTCTTCAAAGTGATGGTGCAAAGGGCTGTTTAGGAATATTCGTTTTGGCGTTCCTGTGATTGCTCTTGAAATCTTGAAGACGCCTCGCTGCAAGATAACTGAACCAGCAGAAATAGCAAAGAGACCACCGACAAGAACTAGCAGAACTTCGGTTCTAGAAAGAATAGCTAGTGCTGCTAGAGCACCACCAAGCCCAAGTGAACCACTGTCCCCCATGAAGATTTGTGCAGGGTTGGTGTTGAACCATAGGAAACCAATTAGCGCACCAACAACTGCAGCTGCAATAACTGCAAGATCTAGTGGGTCTCTAGTGTTGTAGCAGTTTGGGGTGAGATTTGCGATGTCACAAGCCTGGTTGAACTTCCAGAAACCAATGACAGCGAATGCGCCGATGGACATAATCAGTGATCCTGTTGCTAGACCATCTGCACCGTCGGTTAGGTTCACACCATTGGAAGTGCTCACAACCAGAAGGAAAATCCATATCAAGAACGCTGCGATACCGATCCAGACTGCGACCTGCCCCCAACTCTCTGGAGCTATCTTGGCGAGGTCAAATCCAGTGTCTCTAAATATAGAAATCTGAGTGGATGCGGGAGTTAAACCAAATACGTCTTTATCTTGTAAAGCTGCCCAGGCGAAAGCTGCTGCCACTGCAATCTGACCAACGACTTTATAAATGCCCCTAAGGCCTGCAGTGTTCTGACCACGAACTTTAAGGTAGTCATCCAAGAATCCGACTAGTCCAAGACCTACCATCATAAAAATCACTAAGTTAGCTGAATAGGTTGGAGGTTCGCCGTTAACCAGCTTTGCTACGAAATAGGCAATCACAGCGCTAAGAATGATACCGATGCCACCCATGCTTGGTGTGCCTCGTTTGGTGTGGTGGGTGGAAGGACCGTCAACTCTAACTATCTGACCCCAACCGATCTTCTTGAACAACCAGATAAGTATTGGGGTGAGAGTCAAAGACAAAATTAAGCCCAGAAGCCCTGCAAGTAGTAGTGCTCTCATTTGTTTTCCTCCAGCAAAGCATCACCTAGGTAACGAAGATTCGCAGACTTAGAAGATTTGACTAGGACTATCTCGTCACCTGTAAGCATTTCACGCAGATACTGTTCTCCCTCGGAGATTTGCTCGAAATACTTCGATTCACCATCCCAAGACCCCTCTTGAGTAGCGCCCATGTGAATAAGTTTTGCGCCAGCACCGATAACAACCAGTTGACCTAGGTTCAATCGAACTGCAATGCGACCCATGGCATCGTGCTCATTAATGGAATACTCCCCAAGTTCTGCCATTTCACCCAAAACAGCCACGGTCTTCTTACCGGTTTGGCGTCCAAGCTCCGCAAGTGTCTGCAACGCAGCTTTCATTGAATCGGGGCTGGCGTTATAGGCATCGTTGATAACTGTCAGGCCGTCTGCTCTGTGATGAAGCTCCATTCTCCATCTTTCAGCCAGAGGCATTGCGTCAATTGTCTGAATGGCGATGTCCAAATCTAGGTTAAGTTGATCTGCTGTTGCAAGTGCGGCCATTGCGTTGAAGACATGGTGTTCTCCAAGGATCTTTAGCTGAACTTTCTTAGGCTCTTTATTAGGGCTGTGAAAGAGAAAACTAGTTCCGTCGATAGATCCCGAGATTTGAGATGCAAAGTAGCTCGAGTCAGATTGGGTTCCGAAGGTAAGTACTCTGGCTTTGGTCATTGTCTTCATCTGCATCACATAGGCGTCATCTGCGTTCAGTAGTGCTAATGCATCAGTACTGAGTTCTTCGACGAGTTCAGCCTTTATCTTCTGAGTATTCTCGATACCCCCGAATTCACCTGCGTGAGCTAAACCTACTTTTAGTTCGATACCAATATCTGGTTGACACATTTGAGCAAGGTATCTAATGCTTCCTAGTCCCCCCGCTCCAAGTTCGACAACTAGAAATGCAGTGTCTTCATTTATTTGAAGCATTGAATACGGTGCACCGACTTCATTGTTGAATGACTCTTGAGGGGAAACTGTAGGCCCAAATTTTGAAAGAATATTTCCAAGCATGTTCTTGGTGGTTGTCTTACCGTTGGATCCAGTAACTCCAACTACCTGTAGTTTGCCTTTTGACTTAACCTCTGCAACAACATATTTAGCTAAGACACCCATAGCCACGACAACATCTGAAACTAGAAGTTGTGGAATATCCCCCGGCACCTGACGTTCAACAAGTGCCGCTACTGCCCCATTTGCAATTGCATTCTCAATGAACAGATGCCCATCTGTCTCTTCACCAGGCTTAGCAACAAAGAGCGATCCGGCAGCCACTTTACGAGAATCAGTTTCGACAGATCCGCTCACTACAACCTCAGCTGAACCAATTAGTTCAGCAGAGACGATCTTTGCAATTTCAAGAGTGGTGAGTTTGAGCATCAGTAACCTAGCTCCTTTAGTGCAGCTCTGGCTTCTGCTCTGGCAGAGTAAGGAGTTCTAACTCCCTCGATGTCTCTATAGTCCTGGTGGCCAGGTCCAGCCCAAAGAATTGAGTCTCCTGGTCCAACTAGCTTCACAGCGGCTCTAATTGCAGCTTCTGGAGGAGATACTTCAAGTATTTCCAACTCAGGTCTAAGTGCCTTTGCCGCTTCGAAGAGGGTCTTACGAATGGATGCAGGATTTTCGAATCTTGGATGGTGATCGGTAATGACGAGAATGTCACATCCAGCAGCTGCAACCTTAGCCATGTCTTCTCGCTTAGATGGATCGCGGTCACCATCTGCTCCAAAGAGCATCAGTACTTTACCTGTAGTAACTTTTCTAACTGCTGCAAGAGTGTTTAGGAATGCATCTGGGCTGTGACCAAAGTCAACGTAAACAGCAGGTGCTCCAGCTGGAGAGATTAGTTCTGTTCGACCAGGCAGATAAGCATCGATTCCATCTTTGATGGCTAACTTGATTGCCTCGAAGGAGTGCCCAGCAACTACTGCCATCACAATCGCAAGACCAGCGTTAGCTGCCATGTGTGAACCAATGATTGGGATAGCACTCACTAGAGATTCTCCGGAAGCACTTGTCAGTGAGAACTTTGTAAGCCCAGGAAGTTCCTCTAGGACTTCAACCTTCCAGTCGGCAACAATGTCTTTGTGGCTTGAGATGGTGGTTACCGGAACTTCGCTTAACTCAACGATGCGCTGTCCGTATTCGGTGTCTAAGCAAACCACCGCATGCTTCGATCTTTTTAGCGTGAAGAGTTCAGCTTTCGCTTTTAGATAAGGCTCAAAGCCTCCGTAGTCATCAAAGTGATCATGACTGAGATTTGTGAAGCCAGCAACATCGAAGTGCAATCCGTCTACGCGAAGTTGAGTTAGAGCCTGAGCTGATACTTCAACGGCAATATCTGTTACCCCCCGTTCTCGCATCCTGGCAATCAGTGCCTGCATCTCTGGTGATTCGGGTGTAGTAAGTCTGCTGACAATAACCTCACCTGCGATGTGACGTTCAGCTGTCGAAGTTAGACCAGTAGTTCTGCCAATCTGTCTCAGGATTGCATCCAACAGATAAGTTGTCGAGGTCTTGCCATTGGTGCCCGTGGTTGCAAAGAGCGTCGGAACGTTTCCAGCTGTATTACCGTAAACGAAAGCAGCTAGCTCACCTAGGTGTTTCCTAGGTTCTTCCAGGACCATGATCGGAACTTCAGTTGCTCCAATTAGTTCTTTTCCAAGAGTGTCAGTCACGATTGCAACGGCACCTAGTTCTAACGCTTTAGCAGCAAAGTTTGCTCCGTGAGTCTTTACTCCTGGCATTGCAACAAAGAGATCTCCATGACGAAGATCTCCGGTGTTCATGCTGATACCTGTAACGGTTATCTCTTCGTGAGCCTCATTTAGTGAGAAGTTGAATTTCTCACAGATAGTCCCGAGACTGACCGGTGTAACCGAGTCAGGTCGAAGGATGGGCGGAATGGATTGTTTTGGTTCCATTACTTCCACTCCGTCGGGATATTCTTTGACTTAGTTGTTGACGGTGGAATTCCGTAGGTCTTTAGAACCTGCTTCATAACAGCTACGAATCCCGGGGTTGCGCCAAGTGAGTTACTAACTGTTCTGGATTTGTATGCAGTAACAGCGACAACGTATTGCGGATCCTCTGCTGGAGCTAGCCCAACGAATGAAACAGCGTGAAGGCGACCGTATCCTTTACCTTCGGCAATCTGAGCGGTTCCAGTCTTACCAGCGACGCGGTATCCAAAGATTCTTGCAGTGCGACCGATAGGTCCCTTCTCAACAACCTTCTCCAACATGTCGACTGTCTGAGCGGCGGAGCTTTCAGAAAGAACTCGAACCTCAGGTTCTACCTTGGTTGGTGTCATGTTCCCATCTTTGTCGCGGCAACCAGAGACAAGAATTGGCGATAGGCGAACACCTTTGTTTGCAAAAGTTTGGAATATGGCAGCCGTTTGAATTGGAGTCAGTGATACACCCTGACCGAACATAACTGCCTTATCGGTGAACTTATCCCAAGAGGTGTAGTTGGCAAGAACTCCTGAAGACTCTCCCTCAAAGTTCACACCCGTCTTGTGTCCCATGCCGAATTTCTTCATGTAGTCGTACCTGGTCGCTGAATCAACTTTTCCACCGAGCTGAACAATCCCAGTGTTTGAAGATTGAGTTAAGACTCCGGTGAGAGTTAGTTTCTCTGGTGCGTGAACCTCGGAGTCGTTAATGTATTGACCCCAAGGCATTCTCAGTTTGTCTGGAGCGATTACCTGGCTAACTGGTGTTGCCTTCTTGGTGTCAACTGCAGTTGCTGCAGCTACCGGTTTCAAAATGGAACCAGGTTCGAAAGCAGCTTGGAATATTCTGCTTGCACGGTTTTGCTGTCTTACCGCACCTGGTTTATTTGGATCAACCGTTGGAGCTTCTGCAGCAGCCAGAATCTTTCCAGTCTTGACTTCAATAACTATCGCACTAGCCCAGTCTGCTTGAAGTCTTCTAACTGTCGCCGCGACTTCTTGCTGTGCTGCATACTGCAAATCCGAGTTGATTGAGAGAACAACATCTGAACCATCTCTAACGGGAGTAATAGTTCTGATGGATGATGGGATCTTAATTAGATCCGCACCCTGTTCATAGGTTTCTTTTCCATCGGTTCCAGCCAAACAGCTGTTCATGGTTCTCTCAAGACCTGCAAGTGGTGAACCATCAGTTCCAACGAAACCGATTAGGTTTCCAGCTACTGCGCCCTGTGGGTAGTATCTGGTTTGTTTTCTATCGAAGTAAACCCAAGGAATATCAAGATTCTTCAGCCTGGTGAATTGTGTTGCTGTTGCACGTTGCTTCAGGTTTGCGTATCTACCTTCACCAGTCATCTTTGACAAAACGTCTTTGGTGTCGATATTTAGAATGCCGGCCATGTATGCAGCTATTTCTTCTTTAGTAAATGGAGTTTGTTTACCGTTGATGTCTAGAGTTACAGGACCTACGTTGACGGGATCAATGTTGACATCCCAAGTGAAGATGGTGGTTGCTAGAACATTACCTTCGCTGTCCAAAATGTCGCCACGAACCGCTTCGATGGTGTGAGTAACTTCAATCGCATCTCTGGCTTCATCTCGATACTGTTCAGCTGCTCCAATTTGGAACCAGGCCAAGCGTGCAATGAAAACCAGAATCAGTAATAGAACTACGCCTGCTAGTGCTTGATGACGCCTAAAGGTAGCTTCGTTAAACACCTTCAGCCCCTACCTAGTTCTTAGTGAGTTGGTGAGGCAGGAATGCCTTCACTAGGCAAAACTACTTGGACTTGAACGTTTTTCTCAGCCTTGACACTCGCAAGCGTTGGAACATCGATGACAGCTGCTTCGCTGGCTTTGAAGTTTGCAGGGTTGCTTGTTGTGTACATTGCAGCGTTAGCAATTAGATTGCTCGAAACACCTGAATTGCTTGCCGATGCTGGGGTTGCAGCACCGAAAACTTTTGACTGCTTGACACTTAGGAATACTGGGTTTGAGTTCACAACCATGCCAAGGTCCTTAGCACTGTTAGCTAGGTTCTGAGGTGAACGAAGAGATGCAACCTGCTGGTTGATGATCTGAGCCTGGGTTCCTAGGGTTGCAGTCTCTTTCTTCAGTTGAGAAATCTCGTAAATGGAGGCATTGGCTAGTGAGCTAAGAATCATGTTCAAAACCACAATTGCAATACCACCAGCGATGACCTTAGCGCTTACCGCTTTTAGAACTGCTCTCGCCTGTTCTCTGGAAGCTGTTCTAGCCGGGACTACCGAGCGCTGAGTTCGGGTAGCCGGAACTGGTCTCAGGTGTCTTCTAGGTGCTATTGATCTGACAGGCTGAATAGCTCTGATAGCGCTCATGCTGCTTTCCTTATTTTTTCAGCGGCACGTAGTCGTACGGAGGCCGATCTAGGGTTTTCTTGGATTTCTTGTTCTGAAGCCATTTCTGCTCCACGCACTAGCAAACGAAGTACTGGTGCGTGCTCAGCAAGTTCGATTGGTAGTTCAATTGGTGCAGAAGAAGTTGATGCGGCAACGAGTGCCTGCTTGACGATGCGGTCTTCTAGGGACTGGTAAGAAAGAACAACGACACGACCGCCAACGCGAAGAGATTCGATAACAGCTGGAATTGTCTCTTCCAAAATCTCTAGCTCGCTGTTTACTTCGATTCTTAGAGCTTGGAACACACGCTTGGCTGGGTGACCTGAGCTCTTGCCTGGGATGAAAGGCACAATCTTCGCGATGATCTCGGTTAGCTGCTTGCTGTTGGTGAAAGGCTGAGTGGCTCTAACCTTCACGATCTGCTTTGCAATTGGCTTTGAGTAACGCTCTTCGCCGAAGGTCTTGAAGATCTCTGAAAGTTCTGCTTCTGAGTATTCGTTTAGGACAACTGCTGCAGTTAGGTCTGAGCTCTTGTCCATTCTCATGTCCAGCGGTGCATCGAATGAGTATGCGAAGCCACGCTCTTTTTCATCTAGCTGCATTGAAGAGACGCCTAGGTCCAAAAGAATTGCATCTGCAAGATCAAGCCCTAGTTCTTCTAGAACTTCTGGAATCTCGCTGTAGACAGCTTGAACAAGGTGAATGCGATCAGCGAATGGAGCAAGTCTTTCGCCAGCAAGTCTTAGTGCATTTTCGTCACGGTCAATGCCAACAAGGGTTAGCTTTGGGAATCTCTTCAGGAAAGCCTCGCTGTGACCGCCAAGACCTAGAGTTCCATCAACAAGAATTGCGCTCTCACTTGAAAGTGCATCACCAAGGAGTGTGATGCACCTTTCAAGGAGAACCGGCTTGTGAAGTGATGAAATCTCGGTCATTTGTTTCTCTTGGTCCTAGTTCCAGAACCCCATCCATTTGCACCTTCTGGCATCGGGGAAGAAAGCCACAAGCCAAATAGCTGGAGATCAAAAACTAGGAACTAACTGAGCTTCACCTCCCCCGCACTGTAGTTGGCAAATGTTTCTTCGTTGGCAGCCATCAAAGCTGCGTAGTCGGTTGGGTTCCAAATTTCTAAGTGAGTTCCAACACCGGTAACGATTAGTTCTCGACCGAGGTTTGCCCAGTCGCGAAGATCTTGGGTAATGAGAATGCGACCCTGACCATCTGGGGTCTGGTCGTCAGTTGGTCCAAAGTAAAAACGCTTTAGGTTGCGGTATTCAGGGGTTCCAATAGGAGCACTCTTTGTGAGCTGCTCTGCTTCAGCCATGAATTGAGCCTTGGTGTAGATAGCCACACAGTGTTCCTGGCTCTTTGCAAGTACGACTCCACCGGCTAGACGATCACGGAACTTGGCAGGCAGGATAAGGCGGAACTTCTCGTCCAGTTTGGGGTAGCTAGTACCGATGAACACTGGCATTCCCCTTCCTCGATGGACCATTACTATTGCACTCCACAATACACCACTTTCATCCACAGATATGCATATTTCGCAGGTAAATATCTATTTTGGCGTGTCTTGGGTTGATTTGGCAAGGGGTAATTGGTGGAGGGAAATTTCTAAGTTTTCACAAAAAATAGGAAATTTAGGCAAGAAAAAACCCCAGATTGACTCTGGGGTTAGTTAATTACTGGTTTTTGGGAGGATTTTGGAGGTTATTTACCTTCGTTGCGCTGATCCCAACGGTCCTGAAAAAAGCTTCCGGAGGACTTATTTCCTGGTTTTGGCTTCTCTGAAGCAGGTTTTGTAGCTCGAATAGCCTTTGAAGACCAGTTCTGACTAACAAGGTAAAGACCGGTCAACATGGTGACGAAGGCTGCTACCCCAAACCAGATCAGTTGAAGGCTGGTAGCAAAGATCATCAGGCTTAGGCCCACAACAATTAGGACAGATCCAAGCACAAGCAGTCGGGCATACTTCACTGGCGCTACTGCTACTTCTTCGGCTTTAGCCTTACTTGGCTTGTTGCCGGTGAGCTGGCGCTCTAATTCTTCGAGAACCTTTTGCTCTTGTTCAGATAAACCCATGGTTTCCTCCAGACCTACGTTCTAATGCTAAACGCTTTTGCCAAGTTAGGCTATTCCAGTGAAATCTTCTGAACTCCTTCTAAACCAGGTTCAAGAGAACTTAGACGCTTTCTGCCACAAGCAGCGTTCTGACTTTGAAGCAATTTCCCAGGACCTAGTGCCTGTGGTCGATTACACCCAGAGCCTTCTCCAAGGTGGCAAAAGATTTAGAGCTCTCTTCTGCTACTGGGCTTGGCGCGGTTCGTTGGGGCAATCTCTACACCAACAGGACAGAGTGAAGTTCTCGAATCAGAAGATGCCATTGCAGGTATCGCCGCATCTCTGGAGATGTTCCATGCAGCGGCTTTAGTTCACGACGATCTTCTAGATCAGTCAGACACCAGACGTGGTGCTCCAGCTATTCACAAGCGCTTTGAATCACTTCACAAAGAGAAGTCCTGGGCTGGGTCTCCTGAACGCTTCGGTGTCGCCGGTTCAGTTCTAGTCGGTGACCTAATGCTTGGTTGGTCTAGCGAGATATTTGGTAATGCACTACTGCACTCTCCAACCAGAGAGATTGAAAGTGCCTGTCGCGATGAGTTCAGCTTGATGAGAGTTGAAGTCATGGCTGGACAGTATTTGGACGTACTTGAAGAAAATGCTGCAGCAACAAGATCGCTAACCGAAGCTGTCGGTAGAGCAGAGAAAGTAATTCTCTACAAAACTGCTAAATACAGCATCGAAGCACCGCTTCGAATTGGTGCAGCATTTGCTGGTGCTGACCAGGCACACTCAACTCATTCACGTCTTTTGGAATCCCTCTTGGTATTGCATTCCAACTAAGAGATGACATTCTCGGTGTCTACGGAGATCCAAGTGTTACCGGTAAACCTGCTGGAGATGACTTGAAGGAAGGTAAGCGCACAGTTTTAGTTGCACTAACCAAACAAGCGCTAGCAGATCGCTCGAAGTCAATGTGTGATGCATTCGAAGAACTACTTACCAGCAGAGAACTTGATGAAGGCCAGATTGCCTTCATGCAGCAACTAATCAAGGATTCTGGTGCACTTGATAAGACCGAAAGAATGATTAATGAACTCGCTGATCGCAGCCTTGAGGCGTTGGCTGAAGCAGAACTGAGTGTTGAGGCTAAGGAAGTACTTCGTTCTCTAGCGCTAAAGGTTATTAACCGAAACAGTTAGAGCGCTAGTGACTGAGCGATTCTTCTGACTTCAGTCTTCTTACCTGAAATAAGAGCAGCCATCGGGTTGATTTCAAAACTTCGTTCTCGGTATACAGCCAGTTGATGGCACCCATCAGTGAGAAACCTGAATCTAGAAGGACGAAGATGGTTCCTCTAAGTGCAGGTAAGGCTTCCCCATTGATGATTAGCTCTGCTGGGATTAGTTGAACACCTTCGCGCTTGATTGCGATCAGCGAATGTTCTTCGATGAGGCGTCTGACCTTACCTGGGACTATTCCAAGTTTCTCCCCTGCTTCAGGGATGGTCAGCCAGCTTGATACGTTGTCTAAAGGTTCACTCACATCTCAAGATTGCCACACCTAAGGGCTTCCCGCTATCTAAACTTAGGTCGTGGCAACATATTTATGCCCAATCACCTACGGAAAAATGATTACTCTTATTACCCCTGAAAGCACCGGCACTTACTTTGCCTTGCTCGGAGGTTTGTTGCGTTGAGTAATTTGACCGGTAAGACCCTTTCAGCTCGATACCTAATTCAAGATGTTGTTGCCCGAGGCGGGATGTCGACTGTTTATCTGGCTAAAGATTTGAGGCTAGATCGAGTGGTGGCCATCAAGGTTATTCACCCTCACCTAGCTGCTGACCCAGTATTTAGAGATAAGTTCTTCCGGGAAGCCAGAATGCTTGCCAAGGTCAACCACGCCAATTTGGTAAACATATACGACCAGGGTGATGACTCAGGTAATGCATACATCGTTCTTGAGTATGTCCAGGGAATCACTTTGCGAGATGCTCTTAGAGACAGTGGAGCACTAACTACCGAACAGATAGTTCAGGTCAGTAAGGCAGTTCTTTCAGCTCTTAGCCAGGCGCACAGCAACGGTATCGTTCACCGCGACCTAAAGCCAGAGAACGTTCTGCTCTCAGATGATGGTCGAATCAAAGTTACTGACTTTGGATTAGCAAGAGAGCTAAGTGCAGATACCGATACTGGTTCGCTGGTTGGAACAGTTGCATACCTAGCACCAGAGGTTATCAAAAGAGGTAAGACTCAAACACAGAGCGACATATACAGTTACGGCATCATGCTCTTTGAGATGCTTACCGGTAAACAACCATTTAGTGGAACAGATGCAATCCAAGTTGCGATGATGCACACCTCATCTAGAGTTGGCTCTGCACTAAGTGAAAACTCATCTGCTTCAAAAGACTTAGATGAATTGATGCTTTACTGCACTGAACCCGATGCAGGTAATCGACCAAAGGATGCGGAGCTTGCGCTTAGGGCACTAGAGAAAATCTCTGCTACTAAGACAGCGAATCTAGATGAAACACTCGTCCTCGATGATCCACACGGAGACCTTAGTTTCACTGAGGTGATATCTGATTTCGATATTCCAACTGAAACTGCCTTCGAAGAACATTCAAAAAAGAGTCCTGTCACTAAATGGTTGGTTGCAAGCATCTTGACACTCTCACTGGGAGCATTTGGTGGCTGGTGGTTTGGTGCAGGACCAGGGGCTCTAATTGCTGTTCCTAATGTCAGCGATAAGACTCAGAGCCAAGCAATCAACTCTCTGCAGACACTAACTGAAACTATAGAAATTCGAAAAGTGTTTAGTTCAACTTTTGCCGAAGGTCAGGTTGTTGGAACTGAGCCACCTGCTGGAATTCCTGTAACAAAAGGGACTCCGATTACCCTCTTGGTTTCTAAAGGTAAAGAGATGGCCGTTGTTCCAGATCTACTTGGTAATGATTTGGTCACGGCTTCAGCGAAATTAGTTGGGGCAAGATTCACTGTTGGAGCAATCAGCGAATGGTTCCATGCTGACTATCCACTTGGCAGTGTCTACGCATATTCAGGTGATGACAAGACTGAACTTGCAATTGGTTCAACTATCGAAATGAAGATATCACTCGGTGCGATTCCAATAGTTGCAGGACTGAAAGAAGATGTTGCTAGAGCAGCTCTTGAGGTTGCGGGGCTTAG
>RFNI01000224.1 GCA_009927245.1 Actinomycetota bacterium
ACGAGAAGGTAAACAGTTTCATTCAGAAACTACTAACCGATGAAGTTCTAACCAAGGTTCAAGAACTAAAGCCAATTGCTGAAGAGCTTGGTGTCACTATGGCACAGTTCGCTCTAGCTTGGGTGCTGCAGAACAAGAATGTTTCAAGCGCGATCGTTGGAGCAACAACTCCTGATCAAATCAAGAGCAACCTAGGTGCTGTTGGCGTTGAAATTCCAGCAGAGGTAATGGCTAAGGTAACTGACATTTTTGCAAGCATTGCAGTTACAGATCCAAAAGAAACTAAATCTCCAGAAGCAAGACTTATCTAAATACGATTAAGTTTTCTAGCCCAAAGTGGGCCGAAGTAGACGAAGCCGGTGTATCCCTGAACAAGGTTTGCTCCGGCTTTTAGTCTTTCCTGAACTTGCTCTTTCGTCTCTACTCCCCCAACAGAAATAATCACGCTCGAAGAATCAAGTTCTTTGCGAAGAAGTTTCAATACTTCCAAAGAACGACTGTTTATCGGTGCGCCTGATAATCCACCAGCACCAATCTCCTCAATTCGCGTAGCTGATTCATGCAAACCAGAACGACCGATTGTAGTGTTGGTGGCGATAACGCCAGCTAAACCCAACTGCTTTGAAAGTGCTGCAATAGCGAGAATATCTTCGTCGGCTAGATCTGGTGCAATTTTTACAAGTACTGGTTTCCCCAGAGATTCAGCTAGCACAGCTTCAAGAATCGGCTTCAAAGATTTGACTGATTGCAGATCTCGAAGACCTGGAGTGTTTGGTGAAGAAACATTCACCGCTAAGTAATCTGCAAATGGTGCCAAAAGTTTTGCACTGGTGCGGTAATCATCCGCAGCATTTTCTAGTTCTACAACTTTGCTCTTACCGATGTTGACACCGATAATTGGAAGGTTGCTTTTAGATGCACGAAGCTTTTCTAAACGATTTGAAACAGCTTCAGCACCATCGTTGTTGAACCCCATGCGGTTGATAAGTGCACGGTCTTGAATGAGTCGGAATAATCTCGGAGTCGGATTACCTGGTTGAGGAATTGCTGTGACAGTTCCGATTTCAATGTGAGAAAACCCAACTCCCCTAAAGCCTTAACCGCAGTGGCATTCTTATCAAAACCGGCAGCCAAACCAAAAGCACCATCAAAATCTAACCTAAAGAATTGATTTGTTGGTTCGGATTTTTGGTAAGTTTGGTGAGGCGAAGTTTTGATGCGGTCTTGATAACGAACATCCCAAAGTGATGTGCTTTTTCAGGATCCATATTGGAGAAGATCAACTTGAAGACGAGTTCGTATAGCACTTGACTAGGTTACCTTCCCAATAATCGATTAGTACTCAGGTAATGAAAAAGGGTCGACTCGAAAGCCGACCCTTGATCACGATTTGTCTTTAGCTGCAACCGCTAGTTGATCCACAGCCTTCGCAGACGTGGCATGAACCAGAAGGTCTCATCTTGATTCCACAGTTGAAGCACAGTGGAGCATCTGACTCAGTTCCCTGAAGCATCTCAAACAACTCAGCTGATGAGTGAACCTGTTTTGGAGCAACTGGTGCTTCCTCAACTGTTAGTTCAATAACGACTGGCTTTGACTCAACAACTGGTGCAGCAGCTGCAACAGTCTCAACTGGTAACTCAGCAATTGCTGGGTAGTTAGCTGATGAGTCAAGTGCTGCTGATCTCTCAGCTGCAGTGTTGATGCCTAGTGCCTGACGAGTTTCAACTGGTAGGTGGTCGATAGCCAAACGACGGAAGATGTAATCCATCAGTGACTTCGCCATACGGATGTCCTTGTCATCAGTTAGACCTGCAGGCTCGAAGGACACGTTGGTGAACTTCTGCACGTAGGTCTCTAGTGGAACACCGTACTGTAGACCGATTGATACTGCGATTGAGAATGCATCCATAACACCGGCAAGAGTTGAACCCTGCTTACCAAGCTTTAGGAATACTTCACCAAGAACGCCATCTGGGTAAGTACCAGCAGTCATGTAACCTTCAGCTCCACCAACAGTGAATGAAGTGGTTGAAGATGGACGTGACTTAGGTAGACGCTTACGAACTGGGTGTGACAGCGGTGCAGATTCGGCTGCTACTTCAACAACCTTCTCTTCAGTCTTAGCCTTTGCATCGCTAAGTGGCTGACCAACCTTACAGTTGTCGCGGTAGATAGCAAGAGCCTTTAGACCCATCTTCCAACCCTGGAAGTAGATCTCCTTGACTTCTTCAACAGTTGCAGTCTCAGGCATGTTTACAGTCTTTGAGATTGCACCTGAAAGGAACGGCTGAACAGCTGCCATCATACGTACGTGACCCATTGGCTCGATTGCGCGAATACCAACAGCAGTATCGAAGATTGCGTAGTGCTCAGGCTTTAGGCCTGGAGCCTCTACAACGTGACCGTTGGTGCTGATGTGGTCAACGATTGCTTCGATGGTCTCCTGTGAGTAACCAAGGCGGTGTAGTGCGAATGGGATTGTCTGGTTAACAATCTGCATTGAACCACCGGTTGATAGCTTCTTGTACTTCACCAATGAGAAGTCAGGTTCGATTCCTGTGGTGTCACAGTCCATCATGAAACCAATGGTTCCAGTAGGAGCTAGTAGTGACGCCTGTGAGTTTCTCCAACCGTTGGTTGCACCGATTGCAGTGTTTAGTGCCCACTCGCGAGTAGCGGCTTCTAGAACTGCACGGTCAACTTCGGTCACCGGACGAATGCTTGCGTTAGCAGCTTCGTGCTTACGCATGATGCGGTCGTGACCTGCCTTGTTGTGAGCGTAACCTTCGTAGGCACCTACTACACCTGCTAGCTCAGCTGAGCGACGGTATGAAGACGCGCTCATCAACGAAGTGATCGCTGCTGCTAGTGCCTGACCTTCAGTGCTGTCGTAAGGAAGGCCGATAGCCATCAACAACGCACCTAGGTTTGCGTAACCGATACCTAGCTGACGGAACGCACGTGTGGTCTCGCCAATCTTCTCGGTTGGGAAGTCAGCGAAACAGATTGAGATATCCATTGCGGTGAAAATGAATTCACATGACTTCGCAAACTTGTGGCTGTCGAAAGTACCATCTGGGTTCAAGAACTTTAGAAGGTTCAAGCTAGCCAAGTTACATGATGAGTTGTCTAGGTGCATGTACTCAGAACATGGGTTAGATGCTGTGATGCGACCTGACTCTGGGGTGGTGTGCCAGTCGTTGATGATGTCGTCGTACTGGATACCAGGGTCAGCACAAGCCCAAGCGGCTTCTGCAAACTTGTCCCAAAGTTCACGAGCGTCAACTTCTTCGATTACTTCACCGTTAGTTCTAGCGCGTAGACCGAACTTAGTTCCGTGCTCAACTGCAAGCATGAACTCTTCGTTTACACGAACTGAGTTGTTTGCGTTCTGGTACTGAACAGAGTTGATGTCCTTGCCACCAAGCTCCATGTCGTAACCTGCATCGCGTAGTACGCGGATCTTGTCCTCTTCACGAGCCTTGGTCTCGATGAATTCTTCAATGTCCGGGTGATCAACATCGAGAACAACCATCTTGGCTGCACGACGTGTTGCT
>RFNI01000067.1 GCA_009927245.1 Actinomycetota bacterium
GGTTGCAACTATTTCACCACCACCAGACCCACCTTCAGGGCCAATGTCAATAAGCCAGTCAGCGCTCTTGATTACATCCAGGTTGTGTTCAATAACCACAACTGTGTTGCCCTTTTCGACTAGCCCGTTTAGTACTAGCAGAAGCTTTCTAACATCCTCGAAGTGCAAACCAGTCGTCGGCTCATCAAGAACGTAAATGCTTCTTCCATTAGATCTCTTCTGCAATTCAGTAGCGAGTTTCACTCGTTGTGCTTCACCACCAGAGAGGGTTGTTGCACTCTGTCCCAGGCGGACATAGCCAAGACCAACTTCAACCAAAGTGTCTAGGTATCTGGAGATTGAAGTGATAGCTGCAAAGAACTCAGCTGCCTCAGAGATAGGCATCTCAAGAACTTCTGAGATGGTCTTACCCTTGTATCTAACCTGAAGGGTTTCACGGTTGTATCGAGCACCGTGACAGATCTCACAAGAGACATAAACATCAGGAAGGAAGTTCATCTCAATCTTTAGAGTTCCATCACCGCTACAAGCTTCACAGCGTCCACCCTTGACGTTGAATGAGAATCTACCCTGCTGATAACCGCGAGCCTTAGATTCTGGAGTATCAGCAAACAACTTACGGATGTTATCGAATACACCGGTGTATGTCGCAGGGTTCGATCTAGGTGTTCTACCAATTGGGTTCTGGTCGACGTGAACAACCTTGTCTAGCTGGTCAAGGCCTTCAACTTTGGTGTGCTTTCCAGCAACACCTTTCGCTCCATTGAGCTTGTTGGCAAGAACTTCATACAAAACATCATTAACCAGTGATGACTTACCAGAACCGCTAACACCGGTAACGGCAGTTAGCGTACCGAGAGGGAATGTTGCATCAACATTCTTTAGGTTGTTTTCTCTTGCACCAACTACCTTGATGACACGCTTCGGGTCAACTTTGCGTCTCTTCTCAGGTGTTGAGATTGACTCACGACCACTAAGGAACGCTCCGGTGATGGACTCCTTGTTGCCAAGGATCGCCTTGTAGTTACCGCTGTGAACTACTTCACCACCGTGAACACCAGCACCTGGACCAATATCCACAAGCCAGTCTGCAGCCTTGATGGTGTCTTCATCGTGCTCAACAACAATCAGGGTGTTACCGAGGTCGCGCAGCTTGATGAGAGTCTCAATTAGCCTGCGGTTATCTCTCTGGTGCAATCCAATACTTGGCTCATCTAGAACATAGAGAACACCGGTAAGTCCAGCACCGATCTGAGTGGCTAGACGAATACGCTGAGCTTCTCCACCAGACAGTGTTGCCGCAGCCCGTTCCAGACTCAAATACTCAAGACCAACAGCAACCAAGAATTCAAGTCTTGCTTTGATCTCTCTCAAAACCTGAGCAGCAATCTTTTCATCTCGTTTATCGAGCTTTAGCTTCTCGAAGAAGGAAAGACAATTTGCTAGAGACATGAAACAAACATCCGCAATCGAAGTGTTGGAAACCTTCACCGCTAGCACTTCAGGACGAAGTCTTGCACCTTTACAGTCAGGGCAAGGAGTCTCTCTAAGATACTCTGCCCACCTTGAACGACCGTAGTCATTCTCAGCTTCTAGGTATTTTCGTTCGATGTAGTTGAGGGCGCCTTCAAAGCCGGTGGTGTATCTAAGCTCACGGCCATACTTGTTCTTCCACTTCATCTGAACATCGAAGTTGTTTCCGTAAAGAACAGCTTCCTGAATCTCGTCTGGAAGATCTTTCCACGCTGTGTCCAGTGAGAAATCCATGTCCTTCGCAAGTCCAGTTAGAAGACGAGTGTAGTAAGTGAATAGACCCTTACCTTGAGTAGACCAAGGTCTGATTACTCCACCGCTGATTGATTCTGAGACATCTCCGATGACCAGCTCTCTATCGACAGCCATCTTGGTTCCAAGGCCCGAACAGGTAGGGCAAGCGCCAAATGGTGCGTTGAAGGAGAAAGTTCTTGGTTCAATTTCAGTAAGAGCAAGAGGGTGCTCTTTAGGGCAAGACATCTTCTCGCTGAAGTTCCTAAACCTGCCATCACCCTTCTCGTCAATCAGATCGAGTGTGAGTCTTCCATTAGCAAGCTTCAGTGCTGTTTCAACTGAATCGGTTAGACGTTGCAGAATGTCAGCCTTTGCAACAAGACGGTCTACGACTACGGAGATGTCGTGCTTGAATGTCTTCTTTAGTGGCTTTGCCTCTGCAAGTTGAACAACTTCCCCATCAACGACTGCTCTAGCGAAACCTTGCGAGATTAGATCGCGGAAGAGGTCAGAAAACTCGCCTTTCTTCTGATCAACAATCTGTGCAAGCACCTGGAACTTAGTTCCAGCGGGTAGCTGCATGATCTGGTCCACGATTTGCTGTGTGGTCTGCTTAGTAATTCGCTCACCACAGGTAGCACAGTGAGGGATGCCAATACGTGCCCAGAGAAGACGCAGATAGTCATGAACCTCTGTGATGGTTCCAACAGTCGAACGAGGGTTACGGTTTGTAGATTTCTGGTCAATTGAAACCGCTGGAGAGAGACCTTCGATGAAATCAACATCTGGTCTATCAACTTGACCAAGGAACTGTCTTGCATATGCGGACAAGGACTCTACGTATCTACGTTGACCTTCAGCAAAGATCGTGTCAAAGGCCAGAGAAGACTTACCTGAACCGCTCAAGCCGGTAAAGACCACCATGGCGTTCTTAGGTATCTCAAGGGTGACGTTCTTGAGGTTGTGAACTCGGGCACCCTTGATTACTAGCTTGTCTTTGGTGGGGATTGAAATGGTTGGCATCCCCATAGTTTAACCGACCAGACTGACTTCCAAGTTCAGACGCTTAGACCTTGTCTATCTGCCTAATGGTGTACTTGAGCTCGCTGATTTCATCCCTCAGGCGGGCTGCTAACTCAAACTTCAACTCTGCTGCTGCGGCCTTCATTTGCTCATCAAGCTCTACTACTAGAGCAAGTAATTCGTCGTAGCTGGCGTTCTGGTTAGGGCGGGATCTAGAGCCGACCGGCTGCTTCTTATCCTTACCACGCTTGTTCTTGCTCTCCTCAACCAACTTGGCTGTATCCTGCTCTTCTCTGAGGATGCTGTCTGTGATGTCAGCAATCTTCTTGCGAAGCGGTTGAGGATCAACACCCTTCTCAAGGTTGTATGCGACTTGTTTCTCACGTCTACGGTTGGTCTCATCGATGGCTCTAGCCATTGAGTCAGTTATCTTGTCCGCATACATGTGAACCTCGCCACTGACGTTACGAGCGGCACGACCAATAGTTTGAATGAGTGAGGTGGTCGAACGCAGGAAGCCTTCTTTGTCGGCATCCAGAATGCTCACAAGGGAAACCTCAGGTAGGTCAAGACCTTCACGCAAGAGGTTAATACCAACTAGAACATCGAAGATACCTGAACGTAGTTCTCTAAGTAGCTCAACTCTTCTTAGGGTGTCAACATCGCTGTGCAGATAACGAACTCGCACTCCTGCTTCAGTCAGGAAGTCAGTTAGTTCCTCAGACATCTTCTTAGTGAGCGTTGTAACCAAAACACGTTCGTCCTTAGCAGCACGAACCTTGATCTCTTCTAGTAGGTCGTCAATCTGACCCTTAGATGGCTTGATTACAATCTTTGGGTCGATAAGTCCAGTCGGTCGAATGATTTGCTCAACGACGCCATCTCCCACGCCAAGTTCATACTTGCCAGGTGTAGCAGATAAGTAAACAGTCTGCCCCACTCTGTCTAGGAACTCGGTCCACTTCAGTGGTCGGTTATCCATCGCTGATGGAAGTCTAAATCCATGCTCGACAAGGGTTCTCTTTCTTGAAGAGTCTCCCTCATACATCGCACCAATCTGCGGGACCGTTACGTGAGACTCATCAATAACAGTGAGGAAATCTTCTGGGAAGTAATCAAGTAGACAGGAGGGAGAAGAACCAGGCTCACGTCCATCTAAATGTCTTGAATAGTTCTCAATACCTGAGCAGAAACCCAACTCCCTGATCATCTCTAGATCAAAGGTGGTCCTCATTTTGATGCGCTGAGCCTCTAGAAGTTTGCCCTGGATCTCAAACTCTTTGACTCTCGCTACCATTTCCTCTTCAATAGCTTCTAAAGCAACCCCCATGCGTTCAGGTGAAGTCACATAGTAACTAGCAGGAAAAACAGAGATGGTATCGATAGATCTGATTACTTCACCAGTGAGCGGATGCAATTGGTAGATGTTCTCAATCTCATCACCGAATAGTTCCAGACGGATAGCCAATTCGTCATACACCGGAATGATCTCAATGGTGTCACCCTTGACACGGAAGTTACCTCTTGAGAAGTCGTAGTCATTTCTCTGGTACTGCATGGCTACGAACTCACGAATAAGTTCGTCACGGTCAATGTTTTGACCTTTGTGGAGAGGAATTGACATGTCTAGGTATTCGCTTGGAGCTCCTAGACCATAAATACAGGAGACAGTGCTCACTACAACTACATCTCTCCGACTCAAAAGGCTCATCGTTGCCGAGTATCTAAGTCGCTCGACTTCCTCGTTGATGGATGAGTCCTTCTCGATGAAAGTATCGGTTTGAGGAACGTAAGCTTCAGGCTGGTAGTAGTCGTAGTAGCTAACGAAGTATTCAACTGCGTTATTAGGTAGCAATTCTCTAAACTCATTTACTAACTGAGCAGCCAATGTTTTGTTGTGAGCTAAGACGAGTGTCGGTCTTTGAAGCTTTTCAATCAGCCAAGCCGTTGTTGCAGACTTACCAGTACCGGTGGCACCTAGAAGAACTACGTCCTTCTCTCCCGCGCGAATTCTCTGGCTAAGCTCTTCAATTGCTTGTGGCTGATCTCCAGAAGGTGTGTACTCGCTTATTACTTCAAATGGAGCAAAGGTTCTTGTTGGACCCTTCACTTCTTAGCCTCATTAGCCGCCACGAACTTCTCAAAGAGAGCGTCGGCATCTCTAATCAACAGGAAGATATCTTGATTGGAGTTCAGAATGTGGTCTGCTCTAGCTGCTCGTTCGATTGGCGTTGCCTGATTAGCAATGCGAGCTTTGGCTTCTTGAATTGAGTATCCACGAGATTCAACTAGGCGATTGATTCTCTCAACCTCAGGTGCTTCAACGGTAACGACTGTGTCAAAGCCAAGATCAACATTTGCCTCAACTAGAAGTGGAACTGTGTAAACAACGATTGCATCATTAGGTGCAGCTTTGAGAAGTTCCTGAGTTCTAGCCCGAACTAATGGGTGAACGATTGCCTCAAGCTTTTCGAGCTCTGGCTTTGAATTGAAAACAATTTTTCCCAGAGCTTTCCGATCTAGAGCGCCGGTTGAATCTAATACGCCAGTTCCGAATGCTTCGATAACTTGCTGCTCACCTGGGGTTCCCTGAGCGATTACTTCTCTAGCTAAGACATCGGCGTCAATCTCAATTGCGCCACGGCTAACCCAGTGTTTAGCAACAGTTGATTTACCTGCTGCTATTCCTCCGGTTAGTCCTACTAAATACACGAGTCAAGCCTAACTATTAAATAGAGAAGGGACTGAGATTACTCTCAGTCCCCTATCTAGGTTTAGAACTATTCTGCTTCGTTCAACTTGTCGCGTAGAGCGCTTAGTGACTCGTCAGCTGAAAGAGTACCCGCTGATGCAATTACACCCTCTGATGAAGATGAAGTGGCGCTTGCGGCGTCTTCTGGCTTAGCGTCTGGAAGTGAAGCCTCTAGCTCGTGGAAAGCCTTAACCTGCTTCTTGTGCTCTTCCCATCGTGCCTGAGCCTCTGAGTATTCCTTCTCCCACTTAGCCTTAGCTTCTTCGTAGCCCGGCTTCCATTCGCTGGTAGCAGCATCGAAGCCCTCAGGGTACTTGTAGTTACCCTGGTCGTCGAAGTCAGTTGCCAAGCCGTATAGAGCTGGGTTGAAGTCGGCGCTCTCAGGGTTGACCTCTTCAGTAGCCTGCTTTAGCGATAGTGAAATACGACGACGGTCTAGGTCGATGTCGATCACCTTGACGAATACGTCTTGGTTCACGGTAACAACCTGGCTCGCTAGGTCGATGTGCTTCGCTGATAGCTCACT
>RFNI01000098.1 GCA_009927245.1 Actinomycetota bacterium
GTAGTGCCAACCTATCGAGATGAAGCAGTAGTTCTGCGCACCCACAAGCTGGGTGAAGCAGATCGCATTGTCACACTACTCACTCGCTACCACGGTCAGGTTAGAGCAGTTGCAAAAGGGGTTAGAAGAACTGCTTCCAAGATTGGTTCGAGACTTGAACCATTCATGGTTGCTGACATTCAGTTCTACGAAGGTAGAAATCTAGATACCGTGACTCAGGTTGAATCCATTGGTGCTTACGGCTCTGCCATCTCTGATGACTATGGCTCATTCACTGTTGCCAATGTGATGGCTGAAACAGCGATGAGACTAACTGGAGATGAGCGAGCAACTCAGCAGTATTTGCTTTTAGTTGGTGGTCTTAGATCGTTAGCTAACAAAGAGCACAAGCCAGAGCAGATTCTGGATAGCTATCTACTTAGAGCATTAGCTGTCGCTGGTTGGGCACCAAACTTTGCTGATTGCACTGGCTGCAACATGGTCGGCCCTCACCAGGCTTTCGTTATCCAAACCGGTGGTGTGGTCTGTGAGTCTTGTATGCCACCAGGGGCAGCGATTATCAGTAAAGAGGTAACAGTATTGCTTGGTTCTTTTAGCTGGTGAGTGGGAGCAGGTTGAAGCATCAACTGACGATGTCAGGGCTAGAGCATCGGCTATCGTAAGTGCATACAGTCAATGGCATATTGATCGAGGTTTGAAGTCGATGAATCACTTGGAGCGCATGTGAGTAAGAAGTTTGTCGATGTTCCAGAACACATTGCCATAGTCATGGATGGTAATGGTCGTTGGGCTAATGCCAGAGGTTTGACAAGAGTGGAAGGTCACCGTGCCGGTGAGGCTGCTCTGATGGATGTCATCGAAGGTGCTATTAAAGCAGGTGTGAAGTATCTAACTGTTTTTGCTTTCTCAACTGAGAACTGGAAGAGATCTCCAGATGAGGTTAAGTTCCTCATGAACTACAACCGCGAAGTATTGAGACGTAGAAGAGATCAACTAAACGGTTGGAACGTAAAGATTCGTTGGGCTGGCAGAAGACCAAAGCTTTGGCCAACTGTTATTGATGAACTGCTAACTGCTGAGAAGCTAACTTCGAAGAACACAGGATTGACCTTCACCATGTGTGTGAACTATGGCTCAAGAATTGAAATCCTTGATGCAGTAAACCAAATAGTTGAAGACAGTAATTCAGGAAAGCTCAAGGGGAAGGTCACCGAGAAGACCATTCAGAAGTATTTGCTAACCAAGAACCTGCCAGACGTTGACCTGTTCATTCGCTCCAGTGGTGAGCAGCGGATCAGTAACTTCTTGCTTTGGCAGTCTGCCTATGCAGAGTTCGTCTTTCTGGATGTCCTCTGGCCTGATTTCAATAGAGAACACCTCTGGGGAGCTATTGAGCAGTATTCCAAGCGCAATAGACGCTTTGGTGGGGCAGTGGACAAGCCTAAGAAAGCCAAGCGCTCAGGCTAAACTTATCTAGCACCGTAAGCCAACGGCGCTAAACAATAGGGAGCAACAATGGCCACCCCAACACGTCTAGATTCAGTTATATCTCTCGCTAAGCGCAGAGGATTTGTCTTCCCAGCAGGTGAAATCTACGGTGGAACCCGTTCCGCTTGGGATTACGGACCTTTGGGAGTTGAACTCAAAGAGAACATCAAACGCCAGTGGTGGCGAGCAATCGTTAACTCTCGTGAAGACATCGTTGGTCTTGATAGCTCAGTAATCCTTCCTCGTAAGGTCTGGGAATCTTCCGGTCACGTCAAAGAGTTCGTAGACCCGCTAATTGAGTGCACCTCTTGTCACAAGAGATTCAGAGCAGATCACTAGAAGAAGCCTTTGAAGAGAAGAAGGGCAGAGCTCCTTCTTCAATGAGTGAGATTGCCTGCCCTAACTGTGGTGGCAAAGA
>RFNI01000110.1 GCA_009927245.1 Actinomycetota bacterium
AAGTTCTTCCAAACCTAGTCGTGCACTAACCCTAACCCAACCATCTTCAAGCACTTCAACATCAGGTAGATCATTGTCGTATTCGTCAGAGATGTTTCCAACGATCTCTTCGATTACATCTTCCATTGTGACTAGACCTGCAACACCACCATACTCATCCACGATTAGAGCAATGTGAGTTGAAGACTTCTGCATCTCCTGCAAGAGATCATCAACCGGTTTGCTCTCTGGAATGAAGATTGCAGGTCTTGAGACTTCAATGCTCTTTAGGCTGGCTGCTTTATCTGGGTTCTCATGAATGAGACGAGCTACGTCCTTGATGTATAGAACACCTTTGACATCATCCAGATTCTTACCAATCACGGGAAGTCTAGAGAAGCCGTATCTAAAGAAAGCGGTCATTGACTCTTGAAGTGAAGCTTCTGCCGAGATGACTGCCATGTCAATTCTTGGAACCATGATCTCTCGAGCGATGGTTTCTGATAACTCTTCAACGGAATCAATCAGTTCTTGCTCAAACTCTTCTGTTTCTTCAACAGGGAGGGATAACGGAGTGAAGAGAATGTTGATAGAACGAATGATCGGAGCCAGTACCTTGAGGATTTTTCTTCCTAAAGCGTGCTTACCAACAGTTTTACCAACTACCTGAATGAGTAGAACCAAGCCAAGGACAATCAAGAGTGAGAAGATAGCAACCAAATACCAGCTAAAGCGGCCGGGAGTGAATGATTGGCTCACTACTATTCCAAAGACACCAACTAGAGCTGTTCTAGTAAAGGCAATGCCGTCTGTTGATCTGTCATCTTCATCGTTTAGACGGATGGCAGCTTCAGCTACGGCTAGAAGCAAGGTGATCAGTGCAAGTAATACTGCAATAACTATGGCGAGGATGAGCATCTAGTGAGTATCCCCCGCATCAGCTAAATACTCTCTAACATCTCCTGCTGAAGGGCGAACATGACCTTCTCTTCTTCCTTTTCAGCGTGGTCATAACCCAATAGGTGCAGTATTGAGTGGGCAACCAGAATAAGTACCTCTTGCAGCTCAGAGTGACCAGCAGTTTCAGCTTGTTTTTTAGCAACCTGTGGGCAGAGCACGATAAGACCTAGGTGTCCTGCTGGAGTCAATGAGTTCGGTTTACCTGGTCTTAGCCCATCGATTGGCTGGGATAGCACATCCGTAGGGCCGCTCTCCTGCATCCAGTCGAGGTGGTAGGACTCCATGACATTCTCATCAACTAAAAGAATCTCAATATCAGCTGCTGGATCGATGTGCATCTTGGCTAGCGCAAAGTCAGCAAGATTCAGAATCTCTTCCAGTGGAGCCTCAACTCCAGATTCGTTCTCTATTTCAATACTCATCGACTTGAACCTTTATTTATCTTCTGATTAGCCTTAGCTTCAAACTTGGCATAGGCATCAACAATTCTTCCAACCAAAGAGTGTCTAACCACATCCGATGAATCTAACTGGCAGAACTTCATGTCATCAACGTTAGTCAAGATGCTGGTAGCAACCTTCAAACCTGAGTTACCTGTTGGTAAATCGATCTGAGTCACATCTCCTGTAACGACCATCTTGGAATTGAAACCTAGACGGGTAAGGAACATCTTCATCTGCTCAGGGGTAGTGTTCTGCGCTTCATCCAAGATGATGAATGAATCATTCAATGTTCTACCGCGCATAAACGCTAGCGGTGCAACCTCAATAGTTCCGGTAGCCATTAGCTTTGGCACCAACTCTGGATCCATCATTTCGTGCAATGCATCAAAGAGTGGTCGCAAATACGGATCAATCTTGTCGGTAAGAGTGCCAGGTAGGAAACCTAAACGCTCTCCTGCCTCAACGGCAGGACGGGTAAGAATGATTCGGCTAACTTCTTTACGCTGAAGAGCCTGAACAGCTTTAGCCATCGCTAAATAGGTCTTACCAGTTCCTGCAGGACCAATGCCGAAGACAATGGTGTTCTCATCTATCGCATCAACGTAGTTCTTCTGGTTCAAAGTCTTAGGTCTAATGCTCTTTCCCTTAGAAGAAAGAATGCTTTGGCTTAGCATCTGAGCTGGTGACTGTGACTGCTCAATCACCTTTGCACTGCGAGCGATATCTGCAGGCACTAGAGCAACACCTAGCAAAGATAGCCCGATTGCTTCATCGATAAGTTTCTTGGCAGCAAATACTTCGCTCTCTGA
>RFNI01000223.1 GCA_009927245.1 Actinomycetota bacterium
TATGTCTCCATCAATACCGACACCCCAGAGAGTCTGACCGTTTACAGAGAGCTCAATGTATGCAGCAGCCTGGGCATCGCTTGAAGCCCCCAAGGGTGTGCTCGGTGTAATCAAGTAGTTGAACTGAAATGCCCTGCTGCGCAAGGATCTCTAGGAATGCTGAGATAGGACCATTACCGGTTCCGTGAACTTCCTTCTCAGCAGAGCCATCTCTAAGCACGACATCAAGATCAACTACCCCATCCATCTCAGATGTGGTGCGCATCTTTTTCAATTCAAAACGACCCCACTTCTGAGCATCGTCCTTAGAAGGCAAATACTCATCAGTGAAGATTGACCAAAGCGCAGCGGATGTTACTTCGCCACCTTCAGAGTCAGTCTTGTTCTGAACAACCCTTGAGAATTCAATCTGCAGTCTTCTAGGTAGGTCTAGGTTGTGATCACTCTTTAGAAGGTATGCAACACCGCCCTTACCGGACTGAGAGTTAACACGAATAACTGCTTCATAAGATCTACCAACATCTTTAGGGTCGATTGGTAGATAAGGAACAGCCCAAACTAGAGACTCTTGATCGACATTAGAAGCAACTGCTTCTGCAGCCATCTTCTCAAAGCCCTTCTTGATTGCATCCTGGTGAGAACCAGAGAAGGCCGTGTAGACAAGGTCTCCACCGTAAGGTGCTCTTTCGTGAACACGCAGCTGGTTGCAGTATTCAACAGTGCGCTTGATTTCATCTAGGTTGCTGAAATCAATCTCAGGGTCGATACCTTGGCTAAATAGATTTAGACCCAAGGTGATGAGGTCTACGTTTCCAGTTCTTTCACCATTACCAAATAGACATCCTTCGATGCGGTCTGCTCCAGCCATGTATCCAAGTTCAGCTGCTGCTACTGCAGTTCCTCGGTCATTGTGTGGGTGAAGGGATAGCAATACTGAATCACGTCTAGCTAGATGTCTAGACATCCACTCAATTGAATCCGCATAAACGTTAGGGTAGCCATTTCAACAGTTGCCGGTAAGTTGATGATCATCTTGTGCTCTGGAGTTGGCTGGAATGCTTCGATAACTGCATTGCAAACTTCTAGTGCGAACTCAAGTTCGTTCCGGTGTATGACTCAGGTGAGTACTCGTAGTGCACGATGGTTTCAGGAACAGTCTTTTCCATCTCCAAGCATTTCTTAGCCCCTGCTAGTGCAATATCAATAACACCTTGCTTATCAGCGTTGAAAACAACTCTTCTCTGCAAGACAGAAGTTGAGTTATACAAGTGCACGATAGCTCTGTGTGAGCCCTTAATTGATTCATAGGTTCGCTCAATCAGATGATCTCTTGCCTGGGTTAGCACCTGAATGGTGACATCCTCAGGGATGTGTCCACCTTCGATTAGCTCTCTAACGAAATCAAAGTCTGTTTGGCTAGCTGAAGGGAAACCAACTTCGATTTCCTTGTATCCCATCCGAACTAGCAGCTGGAACATCTTCATCTTGCGCTCAGGACTCATCGGATCGATTAGAGCCTGGTTGCCATCTCTTAGGTCAACAGCACACCAGTGCGGAGCCTTTTCAATTCTTTTGGTAGGCCAAGTGCGGTCTGGGAGCTCAACAGTGATCTGCTCGTGGAACGGCAAATACTTGTGGATTGGCATTGGTGATGATTTTTGATTGTTCTTCATGGTCTCTCCTAGAAACCCAAGGTTCTCTTGCCTTCTTTGGCAATAAAAGCGGTGAATGGGGGATATCCGGTCAAGCAAACTGCACCGCGACGGGGAGGGCCGGTTGTTTAGGCCTCGTCGCGGCTATTAAGCAGGAGTGCGAAGAACATGAGATTAGGCTAACACAGCCTTACATTCCAAGGCGACCCAGTTGTTTAGGGTCTCTCTGCCAATCGGGTGCTACCTTCACGTGGATCCTCAGCATGACCTTGTGGCCTAGGAGCTTTTCGATCTCAACCTGGCTTCAGAGCCGATCTGCTTCAATCTAGAGCCACCCTTACCAATAACAATGGCCTTCTGGCTATCTCTCTCAACCCAAAGGTTTGCATGAATATCAAAGATGTTTGAGTCTTCGCGCTTTCCCATCTCATCGATAGTCACAGCTAGTGAGTGCGGTAGTTCTTCTCTTGAATCCTCTAGAGAAGCCTCTCTAATGAGTTCGCAGATGCGTTCTTCTAGGGTTTCCTCGGTTGCCATATCAGTTGGATAGAGCGCCTTAGAAACTGGTAGCAGTGAACCAAGTACTTCTTTGAGTTCATCCAGCTGCTCCCCTGAAACAGCACTAACCGGAATAATTGCCGCCCATTCACGAAGTTCGGATACTGCAACCAACTGCTTAGCTAGTGCATCTCTAGAAACAGTTTCGCTCTTGGTGACAAGGGCTACGAGCTTTGCTCTTCGATATGCACCGATTTGCTCATTGATGAAAGCATCTCCTGGGCCGATCTTTTCGTTGGCTGGAATGCAGAGACCGATGACATCGACTTCACCCAAGGTGTTTTCAACTAGGTGATTCAATCTCTGACCTAGAAGAGTTCTAGGTCGGTGAAGACCAGGAGTGTCTACGAGGATGATCTGAGCATTCTCAGTGTTTACGATTCCACGGATAGCTCTACGAGTTGTCTGCGGTTTTGAAGATGTGATGGCAATCTTCTCCCCTACCAAAGCATTGGTGAGAGTTGACTTACCTACGTTAGGACGACCTACGAAGGTGGCAAAGCCAGATCTAAATTCGCTCATTCGCCATCAGCTTCAAAAGCACTGCGCGCAGCGATCAGGTCTTCGGTCATGCGAACAAGTGCAGTCATAACTCTCTTACGTCTTCCTTCAATTCGTTCAACCTTGATTTCAAGCCCTGAGAATTCAATCTGATCTGAACGACCAGGTAATCTTCCAAGGACTTTAGCTAGCAGCCCTCCGACGCTGTCAACATCTTCGTCTTCTAGTTCAATCTCGAAGTGTTCACC
>RFNI01000029.1 GCA_009927245.1 Actinomycetota bacterium
TTAAGAGTCAAAACTTTGGAGGAGCCCATGTTTCTCTGGATCAGAGACCAGAAATGGCTCCCAACCATTTATTTATCCCTGATTGCCCTATTGGTCTTTGGGGTTAGCGACTTTCTACTTCAAGGTCCAGATACCCTAATCGCAACTTTGCTCCTTGTAGGTTCAGTTGCTTTCTCCAGGCCATTACCTTGGCTATCCATCGCACTTTTCTCTGCCGGTATTTTGACCCCGCAGTACCTGCACCTAGATCCTCAACTATCTCAACTGCTAGCAACCTTTAGCTTGCTAGTTCTTGCAGCCTATGGAACTAAGTTGCAGAGAAGAATCGGTTATGCGCTAAACGTTGCTGTTGGTATTACTTCGTTTGTTTGGTTGATCATCACTCTTCCGGTTGGTGGCTCTTTCTACGGCATTGAATTGCCAACACTGGAATCGAAGTATGTAATCTTTACCGCAGGCTTTGTAGCGATGATTGCGGTGAACGCAAATGCTTGGTTCTTTGGTCGTTTGCTAATTACTCGCATTACTCACGTTGGAACAGATTTCGACAGAGCAATTCTTGAACGAGAGATTGCAACCACCCAGTTATCTCTCGCAGAACAAGATCGACGATTCGAGATTGCTAGAGATGTGAATGACCTGTTACTTGAGCAGGTCAGTGCGACACTAACTTCAGCTGAGGCAGGTATGTATGCGGCAAAGTCGGATCCAAGTGTTGCTCCTAGAATTCTCGAGAACATCTTTGACGGTGTGAAGAAAGCTCATGCTGAAATTAGAAGATTGAGTGATCTTCTTGGTCTGCAAGATGTTAAAGCGCTAGCACTACCTGGGCTTAGAGATCTTCCAAAGATCTTTGTTAGCTACCGCGAGTTCGGCTATGGCGTGAACTACCGGCTAACGGGTGAACCATTGAGTCTTGATGATGGTGCTGAACTTGTTCTATACAGAATTGTTTTTGACTCTCTAGAGAACATCAGGCAGCACACGCCGCAGGGCACTGAAGTTGACATTGATTTCATCTGGCAGGGTAATGCCATGCAAGTTGTAATCAAGGACAACGGTGAAGAAACTAGGAACCGTCTTGAACAAGCAATCTCTGGATACACCGTTGAAGAAGACCACCGTGCACTAGTTGAGAGACCAACAGGTGCAAACCTCAATGCACTTCAAGAAAGAGCTGCGCTATACGAAGGCGCTATTGAATTTGGCAAGGTTCCTGGTGTTGGCTTCACGGTCTCTGCTGCCTTCCCAAACATCGCGAAGTATCGGAAAGCAACTAACTAAGTGGCAGCGGATATACGAGTTGCTCTAGTTGGTGGCTCAGATGCACTTCGAGCTTCTAGAAGAGAAATCCTCTCAACGGCAGAGCACATCAAAGTAATTCACGACTCTGATGGT
>RFNI01000208.1 GCA_009927245.1 Actinomycetota bacterium
ACCAGTTTCTGACCTGAACTCACTAATACTCCTACCTAAGTGGGCTAATCCCCGAGCCTGCCCGAGCCTTAACCCTATGAACTATACCTAAAACTTGCTGAGATACACCTATATAGATGTCAGAACCGACTTTATGGCATTCCTCCAGTGTTGCACCAAACTCTTTAACAATCTGGTCAGCAGTTTCACAGGGAAACCCTACCGATAAGCCTCTAAGTGCATCTGCTGCAGCTAGAACTGCAGTATCTGCACTCGCCTGCAGCCTAGCTAATGCAAGGTTTTCGACTTGAACTCTGACTCCCAGGCAAAGAACCCCGACTAGAGCAAAGATTATTCCCAAACCGAGAACGCTCCCAGAACCAGACTCGTTCATAGACCAGATTTCCGAGCACATGCACGCTCAGCTATAGGAATCTCGAAGACCCCTGCAACCTTTGAATTCTTTTTCAGCTCAAGACAAACACTCAAATCCATATACTCAATTCGAGACAGCAATCCTCTCGATTGTTCATTTAGAAGCTCTGACACCAGCGACTGATCTTCTCCCCTGGCTATGGCTCGGGCACCTTCAGCTGCTAGCGAGACCATGCTCATCCGGCTAGTTTGAATAGCCAGAACTTGAATACCAAGAACCAGAATGAGAATTGCAGTCGGTAACACCACAGCGAACTCTGCTGTCACTGAACCGCCCTCACTCTCTATCCTCCTGAAACACTGAGAGCAGAGCGAACTAGTTCTAAGAGCATTCCCTTCACTTCTTCGCTTCTGAGTATTGCCAAGAGTATTCCAGCAAACCCGACAGCCGCGAGTGTGATGATTGCATACTCGGCAGTACTGGCACCTCGATCGTCTAACCAGATAACTTTGTTCATTTACTTTTCCTTTCACTTTGGTCCAAACATTGAAGCCATCAACGGGATAACTGCAAGACAAACGAAAGCTGGTAGAACAGCCAACCCTAAAGGCAGCATCAGGCGAACACTTAGCTGCTCAATTCTTAGTTCGTTAGCCGTGAGGTTCTCCCGCTGCATATTCCTTGCTTGTGATTTCAGAAGGTCGCATACTCTTGCCCCCGTGGTCTCCACCAGGTTGGCAATTTCCGCCATAGCTAAGAGTTCTGACTTACTTGGCTCTTCTCCGAGGATCTTGGTGTGGGATTCAAAAGCAAGCATTTGAGCCTTGTTAAGGTTCGCTCCACCCCCTGAAGCTAAAGCAACTGCCATAAGGAAATATCCAGAGTAACTCTCGGTTGGAGTAGCGCGGCGATCAGCTTCGAGCTAACTATCTTGGCTGCAAGCAAAAGAGCAATCCCGAGAAGAACTGATAGAGCTAGTGCAGGTCTTTGGATTATTGCGCCTAACAATTCGAAGCCAGAGAGCTGGGCAATGAGCATGGTCAATACCGGTAGCCAGATTACAAGTCTTGAACTTGACTTAGGTCCCGCGTAAGCGACTTTGATTCTCTCAAGCGAACTATCTCGTTGATAACAGAGATCTGCGACAACATCGATTTCAGCTGCAACACCGGCACCTGATTGAATGGCAACTTCAAGTAAGTACTGCAAGCCAGGATTGTTAGTTGGTATGCCACCAATAATCTGAATTGCTTTTGGCACAGCAACTCCTGAGCGAAGCAGCCCAGAGAACTTGGTCAGAGTGATTGAATCAGAGTTCAACGTCCAACCTCTCGATTGCCACAACTCTTCTCAGTCCACTTTCACGTTTGACTTCAATAATCCAGTGGATGGAATTGGCGATTAGTGCTTTAGCAAGCTCGTTTGAAACTCCAGCGAAGTTCAAAATTCCTACCATTCGTAGGTAGGCATCTTTATAGGAGTTAGCGTGCAGGCTGAAGCCTGCTCCGGTGTGCCCAGTGTTCAGGCTCTGAAGTAAAAGTAGGAGTTCTTCTCCCCTTGCCTCACCAATAACTATTCGATCGGGTCGCATCCTCAGAGCATTGCGTAAGAGAGTTTTCAAAGTAATAGCCCCTGCCCTTTCATGGTTGCTCTCCCGAGTTTTGAGCGCAACAGCATTACCAGCAAGCGCTAGTTCAAAGTTCTCTTCCAGTGTGAGTATTCGTTCACTAGAAACTTCATTGAGGATTGCGCGAAGCAAGGTAGTTTTACCTGCACCTGTTCCACCGACTATGACAAAGTTCTCTTTGCTTAGAAGAATGGTTTGGATTAGTTGAAGCTGATTCAAGTTGATGGAGTTAGTTGCAAGGAGTTCTTGCAACGAAAGTGATCGCAGAGGATGTCTTCGAATAGAAACTTGCGTATCTAGCGAGCACTCTCCCGCTAGAACTGCATGGATGCGCAGCAATCCAAAGTCTGTTGGAACACTGACTTCACCCAGTGGTTGAGAAAGATCAAGTCTCCCGCCGCAACTACTAAACACAGCCTGAGCCCAAGATCTAAGTTGAGACTCATTCTCGAATAGAGGCTCTACTTCGGTGAGCCTTCCAGAAATCTCAACCTGGGTCTTTGAACTTGATGTGATGAGGATGTCGGTCACTCTCTCATCTGCAAGCAGTGGCTTGAGCTTCTCTATTTCATGCACAGAGCAATGGTGCTGTTTGAGTTCCTTGGGTGAGTAAAGGGTTAGAGAAAATGTGTAAAAGCTGGGGCTCTGGAGTGTGTGTAAAAGGGGCTTAAATTAGGGGGCCCCGGTCTCTGGGGGGAGTGACCGGGGCCGGCGATATCTGATTGGGGGAATCAGAATATCGCAGGTCAGCCGAAGCTGACTCCAAAATTATAACAACTTTGAGAGGGTAATGGAACAGGCGGGTTTGACTAAAGGTAGATACTTATTTTGAGGGAAAGAGATGCAATGGCTGATCCAGTATTTCAAGTGTCTGCAACAAACACAGAGTTTTGGGCGATACAAGCCGAAGCACTCGCCTGGCATAAGCCTTTCACTCAAACTCTTGATTGGAACGATGCTCCCTTTGCTAAGTGGTTTGCAGATGGTCAAATCAATGCCTGCTTCAACGCACTAGATAGACATGTCATTGCAGGTAATGGCGACCGAATTGCCCTCCTCTTTGAGGGTGAGCCAGGTGACTCTAGGTCATACACCTACTCGGAACTACTGGCTGAGACAAAGAGAGCTGCTAACGCGCTCATCGGACTTGGGATCACAGCGACAGACCGAGTAGCGATATACATGCCCATGATTCCAGAAACCATCATTGCGATTCTGGCCTGTGCTCGCATTGGAGCTGTTCACAGCGTTGTCTTTGGCGGCTTCAGTGCTGATTCGCTAAGGACGAGGATCAATGATGCCGAGGCAAAGCTGGTAATCACCGCAGATGGTGGTCACCGCAAAGGCAAAGCCCATCATCTTAAGGAAGCTGTTGATCAGGCTCTATCTGAAGATAGCTGCCCAAGTATTGAGCATGTCCTAGTAGTAAAGAGAACTGGAACAGATATTGCCTGGAACCCTAAAGATGTTTGGTGGCATGAGGCACTTGCTTCAGCATCTTCAGAACACACTGCTGAAGGTTTTGATGCTGAGCACCCACTCTTTATTCTCTATACCTCCGGCACTACTGGTAAACCGAAAGGCATCCTGCACACCACCGGAGGTTATCTAACCGGAGCTTCGTATACTCACAAAACAGTCTTTGATCTCAAACCTGAATCCGATGTCTACTGGTGCACTGCTGATGTTGGTTGGATAACTGGTCACAGTTATGTGGTTTATGGGCCTCTAGCTAATGGAGCAACACAGGTCATCTACGAAGGAACTCCTGATAGCCCAACCTTTGAACGTTGGTGGCAGATCATTGAGAAATACAAAGTCAGTATTTTCTATACAGCACCAACCGCTATTAGAACCTTCATGAAGATTGGTAGAGAAGTAGTTGAGGGTAAAGATCTATCCAGTCTTCGCATCTTGGGTTCAGTAGGGGAACCTATCAACCCTGAAGCTTGGGAGTGGTATCACGAAGTAGTTGGTGGTTCGCGCTGTGAGATTGTTGACACCTGGTGGCAAACCGAAACAGGTTCAATAATGATCTCCCCCATTCCAGGTGTGAACAAAACCAAACCTGGTTCTGCTCAAACTCCCCTACCTGGAATTGTTATTGGCATTGTTGACGAGTCAGGTAAGTCTGTTGAAAAGAATGAAGCTGGCTACCTAACAATCGATGAACCGTGGCCTTCAATGCTTCGAGGTATCTGGGGTGATCCAGAACGATTCAAGGAAACTTATTGGTCTAAGTTCCCGGGTAAATATTTTGCTGGTGACGGTGCACGCTTTGATGAAGATGGTGACATCTGGTTACTTGGTCGTATCGATGATGTCATCAAGGTCTCAGGGCACAGGTTGTCAACAGCTGAGATCGAATCTGCTTTAGTTGAGCACCGTTGGGTTGCTGAAGCTGCTGTTGTCGGCGCTAAAGATGAGATAACCGAACAGGCAGTTGTTGCCTTCGTTATTCTTCGTCAGGATGAAATCGATGACGCCTGACGAAGAGAGCATTGCCAAGATTCTAAGAGCATGGGTCTCCGAAAAGATTGGACATTGCTCGTCCTCGTCAGATCATGGTTGTTTCTGAACTACCTAAGACGAGATCTGGAAAGATCATGCGAAGACTGCTCAGAGATGTTGCAGAGGGAAGACCGGTTGGAGATGTCACTACTCTTGCTGATTCATCAGTGATGACTGCAATCAATGACAAGCTCTCTTCTGGAGCTAACGACTAGTTACTCGAATTCAACAATAAGTTCGACTTCAACTGGTGAATCCAGTGG
>RFNI01000010.1 GCA_009927245.1 Actinomycetota bacterium
ACTCCGTTTCAATGCAAGTTTTGTGAGACCTAGCATTCGTGTTGGCTCTGGGCTTAAGAAAGAGTCCGTGGGATTAGCGGCAACACGAAGCCATCTTTCGTCTTTCCTGAAATCACCAAGAACAATCTCCACGCCAGTTGCCTCTAATGCCCTGAGGTAAGCGTGCTGACGACGTCCAGCTCCGTCCCCTGGAAACCTCTCCTTGACTCTCGCTGTGAAGTAGTAAACCTTACCCAACTTTCCATTAGGAACAAGAGCTTTGCTCAGAGATAGCAAATCTAGCCACTTGTAATTGGGATTATCTTCTAGCGCCCCATAGTAAAGGTTGTACCCATCTATGTAGGAATTAAACGTTGGTTCTTCCATCTCCAAAGGTTACCGCCTTGGTCTACGACGATTCTGATTCTAAACAGGCTTCGAAACTGTGCACTCACCGGTTATGCGGTATTGAGTGTTGTTCTTAGGAAACTTCCAAGGCTCAAACATTTGCGTTCTGAACTCTTGTAACTCATCCTCAGTCATGTTCAATTCAAACTTGAATGAATCATCCAACATATTGAAGTCACCAAGATCATGAATCAAATACTGTTCAACAATCCATCTGGCCCAACCGTTAGTGGGAATGTACTGAACTCCCCTATGCCAAAGTTCTCTAAAGAGAGCTTCAAGTTGATACCTAAAAGCATTAGCAGATGCCTCTGCGGCATTGCCCAACAACTCAAAGTAGATTTGAGTCCCGTCCATCACAAAACAACCCAAGGGCTTACCTTCAAGTGAAGCGTGTCTGTAAACCGAAAATTTCCAGTCTTTCCAACTACCACCTGTTCTAGTCAAAGCAAAAGCACATTCGGAAGTCGCAGATTGAATCTGGTCAACACTAAAGAGAGTTTCCATTACATGGGATTCCCCGTCGAACACCTTCAAAGCTAGGTATTCGGTTCCGTTGACCTTCCAGGTAATCTTAGGGTTCGAATCAAAATCCAAATCTGAAAGCTCTGAATTAACTTCCGGCCTGTATTGGTATTCAGGGCTAACCTCAGGTGTCCTTAGACCTCTCTTGACAGACCATGAAGCCTTGTCTCTAAAGAACTCGACAGACTCCTCATCGCCTTCAAGCGTGTAAGAAACAAACTTCTTCCTTGTCTTGCCTTTGAGGTAAACAAAAAACTCCCAGTGCATAAGGTAATCACTGTCAGTAACATCAAGTTCAAATTCTTTTGCCTTGCTGGTTATCAAGGCTCTGTCCTGGTCAAAGACTTCCTTGATTTTCCTGAAGAAGTCCCCTTGAACCCGCTCAAGCCGATAGGACTGAGTCCAACCAGACTTCCAGTCCAAAACCTCTAACTTGACCCATTTACCTGTTGATTCGTCCATAAAGGAAGACTATGAGCCTCATCTGACATAGAAACCAAATGATCCTTCTAGATGGCTTCTATCTTTCGAAATCCTCACCAAAGATGCAAGCAGAACCACTAGCTCCAATCCACGAGAGAAACCCCATCCTGCCCTCCTCCTCAATGGCTGAACGGCTAGACTCAGACAACCTAGAAGACCAAGCTAACACCACACAATCCCTACTTAACGAAATAGCTGAAGAATCAGACCAGGTAGCTGCTGAAGTTGAGTTCTGGCCAGTTGGAGTAGAGGTTGGGAACGTTAGAAACAACTCCTCAGCTCTCATTCCCAAGTATATTTCCTAAGAATGAAAATAGCCTGCGTCAGTCGAACCTAGATTATTTGTTCGCTAGGTCGGGAACATGACTAATCCAAGAGCATCGGGTGATCCCAGGACCACTTCTAAACCAGCACTTCTACTGGTTCCAGGAGACCTATTCTTTTGAACTTTCTTCGATTCTTCCCACGATGTTGATCTCCTTTGGTTCAACCCAGCTGGCCAAGGCTCTCTTACCACGCTAAATTCTTCAATAGCATTATTTATCAACGCTGCTAGCCTTGAACCCTACCCTGAAAATTGGAATTGAAATGATTAAGAAACTAGGCCTTATCGGAGCACTGCTTTCACTTGTTGGTGCAACACTTATTCCTGCTGCGCCTGCTCAGGCAGCTTTTGCACCCTGGCTACCGGATCCAATCGTGTACACCGTTGGTGACACAGTTTCGTTTGACCTAGGTTGTGGTGAAAACGATGTAACGAATGTC
>RFNI01000170.1 GCA_009927245.1 Actinomycetota bacterium
CCTGATCCACTAAAACAGCCACAGCTTCGTCTATACGACCCATAAATCACCCTAACAAATTGTCCGAACATATGTTCGGATATTAGAGTTTATAGGTTTGGTCTGACATTGCAAATTGGATTCAGTGCCCCAAAGTATGCTGTTTGGAGCCTGAACCTCTTACTTCCCAGTCTTGCTCACCTTGATCTGAACTACTTTCTTTAGATCGAGGTATTTGCCTGAGGTCGGGGCGGTGAGGTCTACTAGGCAGGTTCCTGCCTTCTTACCTGCGGTTACCTTTAGCATCTTGGTGGTTACCTTCTTACCCTTAACGGTTGTAGTTACATTTGCTACCTTGGCTGTACAAGGACCTGTGACTCTGAACCAAGCTACAGCTTTGGTGTTAGTGATTAAAGGTAGGTTGATGGTTCCTTTGAACTTCAGAGCTTTAGGAGCTTTGAATCCAACGATGCTCTGGACTATTGGCTTGTAACAGTCGTTTACAGATTTAGAAGCAGTAGTCGCTGTTGTCATGCCAGCAGGGCAGGCAATGGGGGTAGTGCTGTTTAGTTCTGTGGTGTAGAAACCTCGCTCAACAGGAGAACATCTTCGCTGTTGTTCATTTCTAGTACTACCCGCATTACAGGTGGGCATTGTTTCACCAAGAGTGAAGAGGGACGAAGCTAAGATTCCACCAGGGGAGTCGATCACCGCTCTATATGTTCCTGAACAGTCTGTCCCCTCTTCAAATATCTTGTTCTCATCGGGAACTGGAACGCTTGCATAGTTTTCATCCTTTGAAGTGAATGAGAGATTGGCAGTTATAACACCGTTGTTAGACCCTGGCTCATTAATAATCACGGCTGTGATCCAGTCATTGTTTTGTGTGTTGGTGATGGCAAGTCCAATAGGGCGAGCCTCATCTGGAAGTGAAGCAATTACTGAGATGCTGCAATCTCCAACACTTGACTGAACAGCAGAGATTGTGTACTCGAAGTCTGGTGGTGTAACAGTCTCTGATCTGGTCGGTGTAATTCCGAAACCGTCGGTCTGGAGTTCTGGTGCCCAAGTAGAAGACCAGTAGTTGTTTAACAGGTCTCTGTATTCAACGCTCACATAGAGTGGTGAGCCACATAACCAAGAAGTACTTACTTGGTAATCCTCGCTAGCAACTCCAGCAATGTCTATAGGCCCGCTAGAGAGCTGTGTTGGATCAAAAGTGAAATCCATAACTCCTGCTGCAACCTGGTCAGAGATTGTCAGCGTTAGTTGATCAACTTGGCCATCTTGGTGGTAACTGTTTATGGTGATTTTTGTGGAACCAGGTAGCGGTGTGCTCGGAAGTGCTGCGAGAATTCTGAACTGGCAACCTGCGTTGTTCAGGTTGATGAGTTTCTGAATTGGGGAACCGCCTGATGTAACTGGTTGGTTAGGCTTATCAACTACCACGTTTTGAACAGAGCTTGTGGCTACTGGTGCACCTCTGTATTGGTAACCAGCTGAGAATGTAAGCGTGTCGCCACATTGGAATGGCGTTCCTGTAAAAGAGCCCACCCAACCTGCTTGATTAGGCAAGTCATTGATTTGAGCCAAGGTTGACGTGCCGGAGTAGAGAAAGTTTCCGTTGAGTTGATCTGCTGGAAGTCTCCCAATAATCACGGTTCCGGACTGGTTTTCAAGTTTTGTAAAAGTCGTTCCAAAGTCTGGAGTCACGGGGAACATGTATGCGTAATAGAAACTGCAGGTCTCCGTGTTAAGGCTGTGTGCAAGAACGGTCGGAGCAGGAGTAACCACTGCGTTTATCTGGAAGGTGACAGTAGCAGATGGAATGTAACCACGTAAGAACCACCATTGTAGGAACAGTGGTATCCGCTAAGTGTGAACGTTCCAGTTGTGGTAGGTATTCCGGTTACGAGCCCCAAATTGCTCATGGTTAATCCATCAGGCAATTGACCATTTTGGTAGTAAA
>RFNI01000009.1 GCA_009927245.1 Actinomycetota bacterium
TCAATGCCGAGGATGACTTCTGACATTTATTCTGCGTCTAGTGCAGCGGCAACCTCTGCGCTCATGTCAAAGTTCGAATAAACATTTTGAACTTCATCAGAATCTTCAAGGGCATCAATCAATGCGATGACTTTTCTTGCTGTATCGATATCTGTCTGCACTGGCATGGATGAAATGAACTCAACATCCGCACTCTCATAGTCAATACCTGAGTTCTGTAGCGCAGTTCTCACTGCAACCATCTGACTCGGGTCTGTCGTAATGATGAACTGTTCACCGCGATCCTGAATGTCATCTACACCAACTTCGAGAACAGCTTCAAGAATTGAGTCTTCATTTGTTGTCTCTGATCTCTCGACAACAATTACACCCTTACGGCTGAACTGATAAGACACCGAACCTGGATCTGCCATGGTTCCCCCATTACGGGTAACTGCTAAACGAACATCAGCTGCAGCTCTGTTCTTGTTATCGGTAAGACATTCAATCAAGATTGCGACACCGTTAGGACCGTAGCCTTCATACATAATCGTCTGGTAGTCAACAGCGCCACCATCAAGACCCGCACCGCGTTTGATCGCTCTTTCGATGTTGTCGTTTGGAAGAGAGGATTTTCTACCCTTTTGAACTGCATCGTAGAGAGTTGGGTTTCCATCTAGATCTGCACCGCCCATGCGAGCTGCAACTTCGATGTTCTTAATTAGCTTCGCAAATAGTTTTGCTCTTCTGCCATCAATAACAGCTTTTTTATGCTTGGTGGTTGCCCATTTGGAATGGCCTGACATTTGTATCTCCTAGATGCACTTAGACAGGGAAAGTTTAGTTAATACGAGCAAAATTTGCAGTTTTACACATCTCAACGAAGTACTTGTGCACTTCAGTGACCCCCGTTACTTCAGGGTGGAAGCTAATTCCAAGGAGATTTCCCTGTCTGACCCCAACTACTTTTCCATCATCTAGGGAAGCTAAGACCTGAACTCCTGCTCCGACTTCAGTCACCAAAGGTGCTCTGATGAAAGCAACGTTGATTGGATTAGGTATGCCCGCGAAATCTAGAACGGTTTCAAATGAATCGGTCTGAGACCCAAATGCATTTCTGGAAGTTGTGACATCCAGTCCCCCGAAACTCTCCTGGTCAGCTGGTCCTCCGGTGAATCTATCGGAGAGCATGATTAACCCAGCGCAAGTTCCGAATACAGGTAAGCCAGATTGGATGAGTTTCTTTATTGGATCTCGTAAGTCATAGATCTTGGTCAGTTTGTCAATCACAGTGCTTTCGCCACCAGGAATGATTAATCCGGCAATGCCAGTTAGATCGGAAGGTTTTCTAACCCGAACTGAAGGAATCCCAAGCTCAGCAAGAACGGCTAGATGCTCTCTGAAATCTCCCTGGAGGCAGAGAACTCCAATTGGACCCAATTATTACCAGCCGCGATCTGCCAGACGGTGAGGAGCAGGAAGATCAGCGACGTTGATACCAACCATGGCTTCACCCAACCCTCTAGAAACCTGAGCTAGAACATCTGCGTCATCGTATGAAGTTGTTGCCTTCACAATTGCTGCTGCACGTGCTGCTGGGTTACCAGACTTGAAGATTCCAGAACCGACGAATACACCATCAGCACCTAGCTGCATCATTAGAGCAGCATCTGCAGGAGTTGCAACTCCACCAGCGGTAAATAGGACTACTGGAAGCTTTCCAGTCCTAGCCACTTCACGAACTAGTTCGTAAGGAGCCTGAAGTTCCTTAGCTGCAACGTAAAGTTCATCTTCAGTCTTAGCGCTAAGCGCTCTAACTTCACTCAAAATTGTTCTGATGTGCTTTGTAGCCTCTGAAACGTCTCCGGTACCAGCTTCACCCTTTGAGCGAATCATTGCAGCACCTTCGGTGATACGACGAAGAGCTTCACCTAGGTTGGTAGCACCACAAACGAATGGAATATTGAATTTCCACTTGTCGATGTGGTTCACATAGTCAGCAGGAGAAAGAACCTCTGACTCGTCTATGTAATCAACCTTTAGTGATTCAAGAATCTGCGCTTCAACAAAGTGTCCAATACGGGCCTTAGCCATCACCGGGATAGATACCGATGCGATGATCTGGTCGATTAGGTCTGGATCACTCATACGAGCAACCCCACCCTGCGCTCTAATGTCAGCAGGAACGCGCTCTAGAGCCATAACTGCAACGGCACCCGCATCTTCAGCGATCTTTGCTTGATCTGCAGTAACGACGTCCATAATTACGCCGCCCTTTAGCATTTCTGCTAGACCGCGCTTGACTAGTGGGGTTGAAGTGTTGTGTTGGTTGTTTTCAGACATGGACAAGTCTAAACCGAC
>RFNI01000008.1 GCA_009927245.1 Actinomycetota bacterium
GTTCAAGCAGGGTTGCCAAGGACTGCCAACATAGCACCTGAAAGAGGTGTTGGCTTGAGATTACAAAGCGAGATTACTGAGATTGCTAGGTCGCTGTTGGCTGACCCCACCTCGGATTTGGATTTGGACACTGCAGTGACAATGGCTACGGACGTGGTCTTTGAGGCGGCAACGGAGGCTTTCAATGGTCACGAAACAGAACTTCGCAAGAAAGCGCATCTAGCCTTAGTTGGCTATGGAGCGCTGGACAGTTTGCTAGCGGATCCTTTGGTTGAAGAGATATGGATCAATTCTCCAGATCAGGTTTTCATTTCCAAGGAATCTCGAACTACTTTGGTTTCCCTTGACATTGATGCTTTAGGAGTTCGCCAAGCAATTGAGAAGATGCTTAGAGATTCAGGTAGAAGGCTGGATCGTTCACAACCATTTGTTGATGCAACCATTCGAAACGGGTCCAGGCTGCATGTGGTAATTCCGGATGTCACTAGAGAACACTGGGCCGTCAACATCAGAAAATTCCCGACCAAGGTTTTGACTCTTTCTAATCTGGTTCAACGCGGTGCGCTCAGCAACAAGCTGGCTGAATTTCTTCGAAGAGAATATCGATCTGGTTCTAATGTTCTTGTTTCTGGAGCTACCCAAGCAGGAAAAACTACCTTGCTCTGTGCTCTTCTGGAAGAAACGCTGCCAAGCGAACGAGTAATCAGTGTTGAAGAAACTTTTGAGGTAAGAACAAGCCATTTTGACTGGGTTGCGATGCAAGCAAGGCAACCAAACCTCGAAGGAGTCGGAGAGATCAGTCTTCGAAGATTGGTCAAAGAAGCACTGCGGATGAGACCAACTCGAATAGTCGTTGGTGAAGTGCGCCAAGCCGAGGCACTTGATCTCTTGATTGCTCTAAATTCAGGTATTGCAGGACTCTGCACTATTCACGCTAACTCCGCCTATGACGCATTAGAAAAGTTACAGCTTCTTCCCCTCCTCGCAGGCGAGAACATTCCTTCTACATTCGTCACTAAGTCAGTACTTTCAACCATTGACCTAGTTGTCCACGCTCGCATGGATGACTCGGGGCATAGGTACGTGGCGCAGGTAATCAAAGCTGAGAGAACTCAGCAAGGAGTCAACTGGCAGGAGGTCAGGTTGTGAGAAACCAACTAAGGGATGCCCTCACTAGAGGTAATCTGTCATTCTTGAGCCCACTGCAATTCTGCATAACAGTCGCAACTTCACTTGCACTTATCTTGCTGCTTGTGTTTGGGATAACGGACAGCTTTCCAATTGCAATCAGTATTTGCCTATGTGCCATTGCTCAAGGTCTGGAAAGTTTTAGTACAAGAGCTTCTGCTTATTCTCTTCGAACAAATCTTGAGTGGCCGAAGTATTTAGATGCAATCCATTCCTTGGTTTGGTCCGGAGCAACTCTTCAGGAAGCAATCATTGATTCGGCTAAGTACTCACCTTTGTCTATCAGAGCAGCTATTCGAGAATTAGAAGTCGATGATGCAGGCGGGTTAACTTTTGATGAGTGTCTCGATAACTTCAAAATCAGGCTTGCAAATCCAGTTGCAGACAGGTTCGTTGAACTGACCAGGATGGCACACAACTCTGGAGGCAGGGGATACCTAGCAGCGCTTAGGAACCAAAGTGCTCAGTTGAGAAACGAGAATGCTGTTTGGTCTGAGATTCAAGCAAAACAGAACTGGGTACTGTCTACTGCCAAACTAGCGATACTCGCTCCTTGGCTTGTCCTTGTTCTGCTCGGAGTTAGAAGAGAAACTGCTGCAGCTTTTGAGACTGAGACCGGCCTAGCAGTTTTGGCCATTGGTCTTATTGCCTCGCTTCTAGCCTTCAAGTTGATAAAAGTTCTAGGCAGGTTGCCAATCAGGCAAAGGACATTGATCAAATGAATGGAGGTTCATTTGGTCTTGGACTAATTGGCCTCGGGGTTTTAGTCCTAGCCGCAGTTCACAGCCAAGGCAGGTTGTCTAGACGAGTAAGTGTCAGACCGAAGTTAAAGGTGGCAGAGCCAATAGCTAGATCTCACAGGTATTCAGATCTACTGCTTGAAATTCCAGATTTTGCTTCACTCATTGGCTTTGCTGTGTCAGCTGGTGAATCGCTAGAAAGCGCATTACGAATCGCTGTTTCTAGATCAAACGGACTCCTCTCCCAAGAGTTTGCGGTGCTGATAAGCAATGTCGATCACGGCGCTGTCCTAGGTGTCGAACTCGAAAAACTAGTTACCGAATCCATGAGCGAGCAAGTTCGTGAACTCGCTTCAAAACTGGCTCTAGCTAGCGCTAATGGAAGTGCGGTTTCTGATTTGATTGCAGACTACATCCAGACCAGTGTTCAGGAGTTGAAAGCTCATCTCTTGGAAAAGGCGGGTAGGAACGAAACAAAAATGATGATTCCACTAGTTTTTGTCATCCTGCCAATCACAGTCATGTTTGCCGTCTATCCAAGTCTCACAT
>RFNI01000007.1 GCA_009927245.1 Actinomycetota bacterium
CCTGGTAACCAGCTTTGGTCAGGAATACCCCATCCACGTTCCTTGATGATCTCTGCAACATCAGATTTGTGGGTTCAGCTAGACGGTCAACATATAAGGTTCCATCTAGGTGATCAAACTCATGCTGGAAGATTCGAGCAAACCAACCTTCGGCTTCAATATGCACTGGGTTCTGATCTAGATCAACACCTCGTAGAACGGCCTTATCAGCTCTTCTGAGCGGGAATCGCTCACCAGGAACACTTAGACAGCCTTCGCTCTCAGAGTCCCAGTCAGCCTCACCTGGTGGTGTTTCAGAGAGTTCAAGGGTTGGGTTGATCACAACGCCTCTCTGCGGGGTGCCATCTTCGGCATCCCAGTCATAAACGAACACTCTTAAGCCCACTCCGACCTGAGGGGCTGCTAAGCCCACTCCTGGAGCTTCATCCATGGTTTCATACATGTCCTGAACTAGGTCTCTAAGCTCCTGGTTGAACTCAGTAACCTCTTGGGCTCTGGTGTGTAATACGGGATTACCGGCAATAACGATGGGTCTGATAGGCATTACTCAAATTTACCCTAAAGGCTTATCAGGGTTGCCTTCACTAGGCTTAGAGGTAGACAAGAACAGGTGGGGAACCCTTGAAGGTTATAGCGATTGGTTTGGCACTGCTATCAGCAGTTGCCCTCGCTATTGGTGCTCAACTCCAAAACGATGCTGTTGGCATTCAAAAGAAAGCTGCTCTGTCTGGAAGATCTCACGTCAGTTTCAGACAGCTACTCGACCTTCTAAAACACCCGAGATGGATTACTGGTTTAGCTATCTCTGCTTTTGCCCTAATTCTTCAGTTCACTGCTCTGCTACTAGCTCCTCTTATTCTGGTTCAGCCAATTGGAGCTATCGCTCTGGTAATCACTTCAGTGCTAAATGCCAGAATCACCAAGACAAAGTTAAATGCAGCCTCGATGTATGCGATAGCACTCTGCACAGCAGGTCTTGGTGCCTTCGTTGTGATGGCTCACCAGGTAGCGGTTGAGCCAGAGATTGACGATAACAACTTGCTTCTCATCCTTGGATTGGCCATCTCACTGATTGCCATCTTCAGCTACATCTTCTTCAGTGGAGCAAGTAAATTCCGCCCACTAACTTTCATCATCGGTGCAGGTGTTCTGTATGGGTTTGTGGCGACCCTCACCAAGGTAGTTATCAAGAGACTCTTCTATCAAGATGGTTTCAACCGTATGGTCTCTGGCAACATTGAATGGGAAACTGATTCGCTAACAGTATTGGCTCTCCTGAGCATGTTGGCAGCTGCCTTCCTAGGTGGTTGGTTCGTCCAGAACGCATATGCTTCAGGACCTCCAGATCTAGTCATTGCAGGCCTTACAGTAATTGACCCACTGATTGCAGTAAGCATCGGTGTGGTAATCCTGAATGAGGCAATGAACGCTCCTTGGCCAATCATGTTGGGCTTCCTAGG
>RFNI01000175.1 GCA_009927245.1 Actinomycetota bacterium
AGAACAGCTGCCTCAATTACAAACGTCGTTGAAATTGACAGGAAATAAAGACTGCCCGCGATGGCACATCGAAACAGATTGTTACTTACACAGCAACAATCTCCGAAGGTGATTTCTTCATTCCAAAGAAGGGCATGAGAGTAATAACTCGATACCGTTCTGAAGGTAAGAGACAAAACAGAGACTACGGCGAGATCCTAGAGTTCACCGAAGGTGAAGTCACCTTTACTCGAAGAGTGCGAAAAGGTTCAGACAAATATATTCCGGACGCCATTATCGATGTAACAAATTTCCCAACAACCGCTAAGCAACGTGAACTAAGAGATTTAGCAAACGGAATTGCTCAAGAGTGGGTAACACCTGTTAACCCAGCTCCAACTCGTCCTGCGATTATGGATCTACTAATGCGGAGAGCTCCAAAGCTAAAGACTTTGGAATCTCTTCCCACCCCAGACCCAGATAACTACCTTCCAGCAGTCATCGCAGCAGTTGAAGATCTAAATGAATCTGTATTAGCGATTCAGGGGCCTCCAGGCTCTGGAAAAACATATCTGGCTTCAAGAACTATTGCTCATCTAGTTGCTTCTGGTAAAACGGTTGCTGTCACGGCAACATCTCATTCAGCTATCGACAATGTTCTCGAAGCTTGTGTTGATGCGGGAGTGCCAGTCGACCTAATCATGAAAGCTCAAAAGGATGCTCCACCTCAGCGATGGGCAACTAAAGACACGTCTCCGGCAGCCACTTGGTTGAGACGACAAGAAGGTGCATTGCTAATCGCCGGAACCTCATACTTCTTTAGCAACGAAAGAGTCGAGAGCGTCAGGTTGATTACCTCTTTGTTGATGAAGCAGCTCAATACTCTCTCGTCGATTGCATGGCAGTGAGTGGTTTCGCAAAGAACATCGTTCTAATGGGAGACCCTCAACAACTTGCTCAAGTAGTTATCGCAGTTCACCCCGGAGGAGTCGAGAACTCCGCTCTTGGGCACTACATGGGAGATCATTCGATTCTTCCTGCCAACATGGGTTACTTCATCGAAGTGACGAGAAGACTGCACCCAGAGGTAAATCACGCAGTTAGCTGGTTGGCATACGAGGGAAAGCTTCGTTCCCATCCGTCTACTGAAGGGCACAAGATTGATGGGCATGAGCAGGGACTAATAACTGTTCCCGTCCCGCATCAAGGGAATTCAACTTCTAGCGAAGAGGAGGCCATGACAGTAGTCGATTTGGTTCACTCGCTTCATGCAACT
>RFNI01000168.1 GCA_009927245.1 Actinomycetota bacterium
TTGCGCCAACAGATCATTCATGTGTGCTGCAGTTTCAGGAACCTCATCGGAAATGAATTCGATTGTTGGAGTTAAACGAATTGAGAGTTGTCTACCGATTTCACCGCGGATCTTTCCACGGTGTCTTTCGATAACATCGTTGCTCTTAGCTCTCGCCGCAGCATCACCAAAGAAGGTATAGAAAATCTTTGCGTGAGACAGATCAGGAGTCACCCTCACATCAGTGATTGTGACAAACCCTAAATCTGGATCTTTAACTACCTTCTCAAGTGCGTCTGCAGTTAGAACTTTGATTCGCTCTGCAAGACGTCTAGCGCGTGCTGCATCAACCATTAGACTCTCGGCTTCTCACGCATCTCGTAGGTCTCGATGATATCGCCAAGCTCAATCTCGTTGAATCCAGCAAGACCGATACCACACTCAAAGTCTGTCTTGACTTCGTTAGCGTCGTCCTTGAATCGCTTCAATGACTCGATCTTTAGGTTCTCTGCAAGGACTGTTCCGCCTCTTGATATTCGAGCCAAAGAGTTGCGCTTGATAGAACCAGAACGAACAATCGAACCAGCGATGGTGCCAACCTTAGAAGACTTGAAGATCTCTCGAACTTCTGCAGTTCCAAGCTGAGCCTCTTCGTATTCAGGCTTGAGCATGCCCTTGAGGGACTTCTCAATGTCTTCAATTGCTGCGTAGATAACGCTGTATTGACGAATCTCAACACCTTCGCGGTCTGCGCGCTCTCTAGCCTTGTTATCAGGCTTGACGTTAAATCCGATGATGATCGCACTGTCAACTGTTGCAAGGTTGACATCGCTCTCAGTAATCGCACCAACACCACGGTGGATGATTCGAAGCTGAACTGAATCATCAACTTCAATCTTCAACAACGCATCTTCAAGGGCTTCAACAGCACCAGAAACGTCACCCTTGATGACCAAGTTGAGAGCTTCAACCTTGCCATCTTCAAGAGCCTTGGTGAAGTCTTCGAGGCTAACGCGCTTACGAGTCTTAGCAAGTAGAGCGTTACGGTCAGCAGCTTCACGCTTCTCAGCGATCTGTCTTGCCTGTCTCTCATCTTCAGTAACAACGAAGGTGTCTCCC
>RFNI01000048.1 GCA_009927245.1 Actinomycetota bacterium
CTGTGCTTTTAGCTGCTGAGATTGATCCAGCAAATAGGTTCTGATCAGAGTAGCGATTTGGTCGTTACGGGATCTGCCAGCACGAACCTTGCCACCTAGTTCCGCTCCAACCATTTCAATGAGCCCACGCTCTAGTGCACTGTGAACATCTTCATCGATTGGCTTGGCAGTAAACATTCCTGAAGCAACTCTTTTATCAAGTTCAACAAGTGACTTGTCGAGTTTTACTTGCTCAGCTTCAGTCAGATAACCAGCTGCTGTTAGAGCAAGGATGTGAGCACGAGTACCAGCAATGTCATACTTCGCTAAACGCCAATCAAAGTGAATTGAGCGGCTAAGAGCAGCGACAGCCTCATTGGTCTCACCGCTGAAGCGCCCTCCCCAGAGCGAAGATGATTCATTCATAACTACTTCTTACCTCTGCTTGCATCACGTTTAGCAGCAATCTTGCTTGGCAATGCCCAAAGCTCAATAAAGCCCTTAGCCATTGACTGATCGAAAGTATCACCTGTGTCATAGGTAGCAAGATCGAAGTCATAGAGTGACTCACCTGACTTTCTACCGGTGACAACTGCTCTACCGCCCTGAAGCTTTAGACGAACCTCACCAGAAACATATTCCTGAGTGTGATCGATAAACACATCTAGAGATCTCTTAAGTCCTGAGAACCACAGACCTTCGTAGACAAGATCCGCCCAACGAGCTTCAATACCTCTCTTGAAACGGTTAACGTCACGCTCGAGGGTTAGATTCTCCAACTCTTCGTGAGCTGCAATCAGAGCAATACCTGCTGGGGATTCATAAACCTCACGGCTCTTGATACCAACCAAACGGTCTTCAACGATATCTATTCGACCAACACCGTGAGCACCAGCTAGATCATTCATCTTCTGGATCAATTCGATTGCAGTGTATGAAACACCATCGATGGCAACAGGGATACCAGCTTCAAACTTGATTGTTACCTCAGTTGCTTCACGAAGAACATCAGGGTCCTGAGTGTATGAGTAGAGATCTTCAATCGGAGCATTCCAAGGGTCCTCTAGGAAACCAGTCTCAACTGCTCTACCCCAAACGTTTTGGTCAACAGAGTAAGGGGACTTCTTTGACTGAGCGATTGGAAGATTGTTCTTCTCAGCAAACTCAATTGCCTTATCTCTAGTCAGAGCAAGATCACGAATTGGAGCAATTGACTTTAGCTCTGGAGCGATAGCAGCAACTGCAGCCTCGAAACGAACCTGGTCGTTACCCTTACCAGTACAACCGTGAGCAACACTGTCTGCGCCAAGTTTTCTAGCAACGCTAGCTAGGTGCTTGCCAATCAAAGGACGTGATAGAGCAGATACCAATGGGTATCTTTTCTGATAGAGAGCATTAGCCTTTAGAGCTGGCATCAGGTAGTCATCGGCAAACTCAGCCTTAGCATCAACCACGATGGCTTCAACAGCACCACAGTCCAGAGCGCGCTGACGGATAACATCCATGTCCTCGCCACCTTGACCCACGTCAATAGCAAGGGCGACAACCTCTTTACCGGTTGCCTCTTTTAGCCAACCGATACCAACTGAGGTATCCAACCCACCAGAATAGGCAAGCACTACACGTTCTGACATTTTGCTCCTTAAATACCCAAACCAAAAAGCGTCTTTGGGATTACTTTGATTTTACTTCCCACTCTGCGCTAACCAAACCATGAGTGCCTTTTGTGCATGAAGCCTGTTCTCTGCCTGATCCCAAATAACTGATTGAGGACCATCCAGAACTTCAGCACTGATCTCATAACCACGGTATGCAGGAAGACAGTGCAGGACGATTGCATCACTCTTGGCATGCCCCATAAGTGCTGCATCAATAGTGAAACCTGAGAACGCACGAAATCTCTCCTGCTTCTCACTCTCCTGCCCCATTGAAACCCAGGTATCGGTAGCCACGACATCAGCACCATCAATAGCTTCTGTCGGTGAATTAGATACAGACACTGAACCGCCATTGGCTAATGCAATCTCCGATGCCCTAGCAACCACATCGCCATCAGGCTCATAACCAACCGGTGTTGCAACAGATACTTGAAGACCTGCAACGGCACCAGCAAGCATGTATGAGTTAGCCATGTTGTTGCCATCGCCAACATAGGTAAGCTTCAAACCAGCAAGTTTCCCCTTGTGCTCTTGAATGGTCAAAAGATCTGCAAGCAACTGGCACGGGTGGAAATCATCGCTCAGAGCATTGATAACAGGAACCTTAGAGTTAGCAGCCATCTCTTCAAGACCAGCCTGAGCATAGGTTCGCCAAACAATCTGCGCTACCTGACGTTCAAGAACCTTAGCTGTATCGGCAACTGATTCTTTGCCACCTAGTTGACTTGATTGGGAATCAATAATCAACGGTGCTCCACCCAAATCAGCAATACCAACAGCGAAAGAAACTCTCGTACGAGTTGAGGTCTTATCAAAGATGACAGCAACTGTCTGCGGTCCCGCAAATGGTTTCTGTGAGTATGGAGACGTCTTTAGTTCAAGAGCAAGATCAAGAATCTGCTTTTGCTCACCTGTGGTGATGTCATCGTCCCTAAGGAAATGCTTAGCCATCGTTAGTTCCTATCTCCTTGAGTTACCAAAGTTCCGATACCAGCTGTTGTAAAGATCTCCAGCAACAAACTGTGCTGGATTCGACCATCGATGATGTGAGCCTTTGGCACTCCACCGCGAACAGCTTCTAAACATGCCTGCATCTTAGGAATCATTCCTGATTCAAAAGAGGGCAATAGTTCTTCAAGTTCTGAAACACTAATTTCACTAATCAGGGACTCTAAACTTGGCCAATTTGAGTAAAGACCTGGGACATCGGTTAGAACAATCAACTTCTCTGCCTGAAGTGCAACAGCCAGTGATGAAGCCGCTAGGTCTGCATTCACATTCAGTAACTGCCCTGAACTATCTGGAGCAACTGTTGCAATTACTGGAATAACACCAGCCTGCAAGGCTCGCAGAATCGGCTCAGTGTTTACCGTAGAGACAACACCAACTAGCCCTAGGTCAGTTCTGGTTTGGGTAGCGGTAAATAGCCCTTCTGTCTCACCATTGAAGACTTCTGCTTTTCCATCCGCATCAACAATCATCTGAGCAAGAGGTTCGCCAATCTGTGTTTTCAGAACATCACGAATTACGGAGATAGCTTCTGGAGAGGTAACCCGCAAGCCATCAACAAATGTGCTCTCAATCCCAGCATCAGCGAGACCAGCTGATATCTGTGGGCCACCGCCGTGAACGACCACAGCTTGAATTCCAACTAAACGTAAGAAAGCAACATCCTCAGCAAAGGTTCTCTGCAGTGCCTCATCAACCATGGCGTTCCCACCAAATTTGATGACAACAATTTTTCCTTGAAACTTCCTGATCCAAGGTGCAGCTTCAACCAAAGTCTTAGCTTTGATCTTTATCTGATCTAAGTTCTCTTTATCTGCCGGAATCACTTGGCACCTAACTGTGGAACACCAAGACTTTCATCAAACCCAAGAGCGAGGTTCATGCTCTGAAGCGCTGCTCCAGCAGTCCCCTTCACCAAGTTATCGACTGCACTAATTACAACAACCCGATTGGTCGCCTCATCAATTGCAAAGCCAATCAGAGCACGGTTGGTCTTCTCAACGTCTTTGGTGTCGGGAAAACTACCCTCGGGTAATAGCTCGATGTATTTCTCAGAACCGTAGGCACTTTCAAAAGTTTCACTCAGCTCTTCTTTACTAATGCCAGATACTAACTTGGCAGTATTGACCGCAAGGATCCCTCTGAACATTGGAACAAGTACTGGGGTAAAGGTCAAAGTCACGGTTTCACTTGAAACACGGTTTAAGTTCTGAGCAACTTCTGGAATGTGTCTGTGGATTCCACCAACTTGGTAAGGGTAAGCGCTCTGTAATCCTTCGCCCTGATTTACCGAGGCGTTTGCTCCTGCACCACTGGTTCCAACTGAAAGCGTTGAAACTAAGTCTTTAGGTTCAATCAAGTTAGCTGCAAGCAGAGGTGCAAAAGCAAGGGTAATTGCTGTCGCATTACAGCCAGGAACAGCAATTCGCTTCTGCCCCACTAGAACTTCTCTTTGCTTCTTGCCTGAACCAATTAGTAACTCAGGCATTCCATATGCCCAGGTTCCTGCATGCGATGAGTGATAAAACTTTTCAAACTCTTCAGCGGATTCCAATCTGAAATCTGCGCCACAGTCCAGGACCAAT
>RFNI01000045.1 GCA_009927245.1 Actinomycetota bacterium
AGCCAAGTTTTTACCTCGGTAGTCATCAACAAGAGTGATCTCTTCAAGTAGTTCACCGGCAGCAGCGCGAAGCACATTTAGAACATCTCCGGCTGGAACATCCTGCTTCAAAACCAAAGACAGATCTTGAGTAGCTGCTGGGTATGTGTAGACAGCTTGTGCTTGAACTAGTTCTGGAGCGTTGGCAAAAAGCACTTCTAGGTTTAGTTCAAGAATTCCAACTTGTCTTGGTAGATCATTCTCTGCTGCTAGTTCTGGATGCAGTTCACCTGCGTAACCGATGAAGTCATCTGAACCAACTACCTTGATTGCAGCTGTTCGACCTGGGTGGAAACCTTGAACTACTACTTGCTCTAGATAAACCTCAACACCGACAGCATGAGCTGCAGTTCTAGCTGCTTGAATAGCATCTTGATAGCTAGCCTTGACAGACTTCTTACCAACTTGAGCTGAGACTCTGTCACCGACAAACACTGCACCAAGAGATAGCGGCTGGTGCGGAACACTTCGTGAAGAGCAGCAAGCTCTGCTTCAGACGGTAACTTCACACCACTGGTAGTGCAACTTCTGCTTGATTGCTTGGCGCAAAAACTAAGCCAACCTCGAAGATTGCAAGATCTGTAAGAGTTCTAGAAACGTTTCGCTTAGCCGCATCTAGAAGTCCAGGCAACATGCTCAACGAAGTTCGTTCACATCTTCCTGCATCGCATTCGCAAGAGTAACTCTTGGAACATCACTACCTGCAAAGTATGAATTCTGAACAGAGGTTAGGAACGGATAGTTCAAAACTTCTACGTGACCAGTTCCAGCCAACTGGTTCATAACCGCTCTACGAAGTTTCTGTCGCTTAGTCAAGCCTCTTCCTGGAGGAGCAACAGGCAACCTTGAAGGAATACGGTCGTAACCGGTAATTCTTGCAATTTCTTCAACAAGATCTGCCTTGTCATTTAGATCTGGTCGCCAAGACGGTGGAATAACTTCATAACCACCTTGAACAGTTGCAACAACGCAACCAATAGCAGTCAGTGTGTCAACAATTTCTGCTTGTGTGTATTCCACACCAGTGATGCTTGCTGCAAAGGTTTCAGGCAGTGAAACAGCTGCGATTGCTGGAGTCTCATCGAAGTATGAACCTAGAGAATCTGCTTTTGCACCAGCATATTCTTCGAGTAGTTGAACGACTCGAGCAGCTGCATACTCAGCAACCTTTGGGTCCACTCCTCTTTCAAAACGCTTAGATGCTTCGCTAGGAAGCTTGTGTCTGCGTGCACTTCTGGCAATTGAAACACCATCAAAGTTTGCTGATTCAATCAGCACTGAAGTTGTGGATGAGCTAACTTCGGTGCTCTGCCCACCCATGACACCAGCAATACCGATAGCACCACTGTCATCAGCGATTACAAGATCTTCTACGTGTAATGCTCTGGTCTGACCATCTAGTGTGACCAGAGACTCACCAGCGTTTGCTCTACGAACTACTAGTCCCCCTGCAACCTTTGACTGGTCATAAGCGTGAATCGGTTGACCAAGTTCCAGCATCACGTAGTTGGTGATGTCAACAACGATAGAGATTGAACGCATGCCAGCAAGCTTTAATCTCGATACCATCCACGCAGGAGTCTGTGCCTGAGCATTAACATTGCTTGCTGAGCGAACAACGAACTTGGTTGAACCAACCTTGCCTCTAATTGGTGCAGCATCAGATATCTTTACTACAAACCCATCTGCCTTGACAGGAGTTACCAAACCAATCGGGTCAGTGAACTTAGCACCAGTTGCATGAGAGAACTCACGAGCAATTCCTCTAATTGAGAAACAATATCCACGATCTGGAGTGACGTTTACTTCAGCTGCTTCATCGGCAAGATGGAGAAGTTCAAGTGCGTCAGTTCCAACTTCAGGATCTAAGCCGATTGTTGATAAACGCAAGATGCCTTCGTGATCATCGCTGATGCCTAGCTCTCGGGAGGAAGCAATCATGCCATCGCTCACGTGACCATAGGTTGAGCGAGCTGCAATCTTGAAATCCCCCGGCAACACTGCTCCAGGCAAAGTCACAACAACTTTGTCATTAACTTCGAAGTTTCTTGCACCACAAACAATGCCACGAACATCTTCGCCACCGTCAGCAGCTTTCGCTCCAGGTGGAGCAACTCTGACCTGACACCAGCGTATAGTCTTACCATTCGACTGCTCTTCTTCGACAAACTCAAGAACCTGCCCAACCACAATTGGTCCAACCAGTGAGAAAGAGTGAGAACCCTCTTCTTCCAAACCAACTTTGACAAGTTCTGCCATAACAGAGTCAGCAGTTGAACCCTTAGGTAATTCAACATATTCGTTTAGCCAAGACAACGGAACGCGCATTACAGCACCATCCCAAACTGCTTAGAGAAACGAACATCGGCTTCAACCATGTCGTGCATGTCTTTGACATCGTTTCGGAACATCAAAGTTCTCTCGATGCCCATACCAAACGCAAAACCTGAATAAACCTCTGGGTCAATTCCAGCGGCACGAAGAACATTGGCATTCACCATGCCACAGCCACCCCACTCGACCCAGCGTGCACCACCCTTAGCACCAGGGTGCCAAACATCTAGCTCTGCTGAAGGTTCAGTGAATGGGAAGAATGAAGGACGCAAACGAATCTTGGCGTCAGGACCAAACATGATGCGGGCGAAGTGCTCAAGGGTTCCCTTGAGATCTGCCATGGTCAAACCTTTGTCGACTGCAAGACCTTCAACCTGGTGGAAGACCGGAGTGTGAGTTGCATCAAGTTCATCAGTTCTAAACACACGGCCTGGGCAAAGGACATAAACCGGTAGTTCGCGCTCAAGCATTGAGCGCACCTGAACAGGTGAAGTGTGAGTTCTAAGCACAAGGTGAGCCTCAACTGGTTCAACAAAGAATGTGTCCTGCATCGCACGCGCTGGGTGGTCAGCATCAAAGTTCAAAGCATCGAAGTTGAACCATTCGCTTTCAACTTCTGGTCCTTCCGCAATCTCCCAACCCATACCAACGAACACATCTGCAATTTCATCCTGCAGAAGCGATAGTGGGTGTCTGGCACCAAGTACTTGGGTATTTGCAGCAGCTGTGACGTCTACTGTTTCAGCAGCTAACTTCTGAGCCTGCTCCTGCTTATAGAACTTCTCTTCAGCAGAACTGAAGGCTTGGTTTAGCTCGGCTCTTGCTGCTGTGATGAGCTTGCCGGCTTCAGCCTTCTGGTCGCCAGGTAATTTACCCAGAGAGGAACTAAGCGCTGCGATGCCTGACCCATCGCCAACTGCGGCAGCTCGGATTGACTTCAGTGAGGAAAGGTCTTTAGCTGCTGAGATGAGCTTTAGGGCATCAGAAACAACGGCATCCACTGATGCTTTAGTAATCGGGCTGTTCTCTGACATTAGGTTCAAGTATATCCGCTAGGCAATAAGGCTCTGGGTTAGCTGGCAGTGGCGTTCTGCGCGAATGCAGAAGAGTAAAGACAGACGCTGGCAGCTGTTGCAAGGTTCAAAGACTCTGCTGCTCCATAGATTGGAACGGCAACAGTCTTGTCAGCAAGAGCTAGGACTTCAGGTTCGAAGCCCCATGCCTCATTACCGAATAACCATGCTGTTGGCTTGGCCAACTCTCCATAGAGCTCTGGCAGCGCAACTCCACTGGCATCAGCAGCAAGAATCTGGATACCGGCGGCCTTTAGAGCTGCAACAACATCAGAAATCTCAACATCAACTACGAATGGAAGATGAAACATAGACCCGGTAGTTGATCTAACAACCTTAGGGTTATAGATATCAACGCTTCCAGAGCTGAAGATAACCGCATCTGCACCCGCAGCGTCTGCTGCTCGAAGAACAGTTCCAGCATTACCTGGGTCTCTGATCTGGGAAAGCAACGCAACAAGCTTTGGCTTTGCAGCCATTACATCTTCTAGGCTCACATCGAACTGGTGGCAAACAGCGACTACACCCTGAGGTGTATTGGTGTCGCTGAGTGCAGCAAGCACGGATTCGCTGACTAATTGGACTTCAACTCTTGAGTTCTTGGCTTTCGTGAAGAGTTCCGGATGACGTGCCAAAGCCTCCTCGGTAGCGAAAGCTTCGAGGATGAGTTTTGGTCTGTCTAACGCTTCGCGAAATCCTTGTGGTCCCTCAAGCAGAAAGAGCCCGGTTTCTAACCGGGCATCTTTCTTTACAAGCTTGGCAACCCCCGGACCTTAGCGGCCTTGGGATCTTCTAGCACGGGTTCTAGTGAACCTTAGGTGCTGAAGTGTTCGCTGGAAGTGCAGCCTTAGCGGTTGCAACCAATGAAGCGAAAGCCTTGGTTCGTTCACAGCTAGGTCAGCCAGGATACGACGGTCAACTGCAACACCAGCAAGGTTTAGACCCTGGATGAGGCGGTTGTATGTCAGGCCGTTAGCGCGAGAAGCAGCGTTAATACGCTGAATCCATAGACGACGGAAGTTACCCTTCTTGTCGCGACGGTCGTTGTATGCGTAGACCAGGGAGTGCAGAACCTGCTGCTTAGCCATGCGGTATAGACGTGAACGCTGTCCACGGTAACCCTTTGCACGCTCAAGCGCGGTACGACGCTTCTTCAACGCGTTTACTGCGTTTTTTACTCTTGCCATTAGTTTCTCCTAAAAATTGTTGTGAAAGCTTGGACTAGTGGCCGAGCTGCTTCTTGATGGTCTTGAAATCTGCTGCGCTGACAACCTGGTCTTGGTTTAGACGACGGGTGCGACGGCTTGACTTGTGCTCAAGGTTGTGGCGCATGTTGATCTGCTGCTTCATCAACTTGCCGCTACCTGTGAAGCGGAAACGCTTCTTAGCGCCAGAGTGGGTCTTCTGCTTTGGCATATCTATTCTCCTGTTTATCTACTCTGCGGTTTCAGCCGCAGAATCCTTTGTGTCGTCAGTGCTTTCCACTGACTTTT
>RFNI01000153.1 GCA_009927245.1 Actinomycetota bacterium
ACTCTGTTTTTGTTTCATCAAGAACAGGCGAGGGAATCCCAGAGCTACAGGCAAAGATTGCCTCACTGTTACCGCACCCGAATGTTTTCGTGCGAGTTCTGATTCCTTATAACAGGGGAGACTTAGTTTCTAGGATGCACTTGAACTCAGAGATACAGAAGATTGAGTATCGCGAAGAGGGAACTTATATAGAAGCTCTAGTTAGATCTGACATTGCTTCGGAACTAGAGCAATTCAAGTTTTAGATCTTGCGAAGAACGCTAACTACAATTCCCATGATTGTTGCGTGAGTTCCATCAATTGGCTCAAAGGCACTGTTACGAGGTAGCAACCAAGTCTTTCCATCGCGCTGCTTGAAAGTCTTGACTGTTGCTTCGCCATCAAGTTCCGCAGCAACGATGTCGCCATTGTCCGCAGTCTTCTGGCTTCTAATAACGACCCAGTCACCATCACAGATAGCAGCGTCAATCATTGAGTCACCTTTGACTCTCAACATGAATAGCTCACCTGAGCCAACAAGTGTGCGAGGGAGGGGGAACATCTCTTCAACATTCTGGTCTGCAGTAATAGGGATACCGGCAGCAATCTGACCGACCAGGGGAACCATTGCGGTAGCAGCCATTGGAACGACGTTATCCGCCTGACTAGAACTGGACTCTTCCCAGCCATCAGGGGTGATCAGGACTTCGATGTTCCTAGAGAGGTTGTCCTGGCGACGGATGTAGCCCTTTTGCTCCAAATTGTCTAGCTGGTAGGAGACGCTGGCTACAGCACTGAGACCTACGGCCTCAGCAATTTCGCGCATCGACGGAACAATTCCTCTTGTTGCCTTGCTCTGAAGGATCATTTGAAGGATTGCGCTTGGATATCGGTCAATGAATCACTGCTCTTGCGGGTCATTTTGAGCCTCTCTGAAGCACTTTTGGGTCGATGTCAGTGGTTGCAGATTAGATGTCTAATAAGGCAACTATCAAAAATGTATTCGATTTATTGAGAAATATCAAACACATTTTCGATAAAAAGCCAAAAATTCTTGACAACTATCAAATATTTCCCGTAATCTTGTTCGTATTAGAACAAATGTTCGAAGAAAGGGCAGAAATGTCAGCTCAGATCATAGAGTTCCCAATGGACCGTATTCGCCAGGCTAAGCCAGTAGCGTCAGCCCGCAGAGTCCAGACCTACGTCCAGCCTGTAAGGCCATCGGTTCGTATCGCACGCAAGGTCATTGCCTGGACAGTCGTCTTGGTGACTGCCTACCTATTCTTCTTCGGTCAAGCATCCTCAATCGAGCCTGCTGGAGCTTCAGACACTGCGGTTTCCACTCAGACAACAAAGAACTTCACCTACGTAACTGTCCAGAGCGGCGATTCACTTTGGGCAATTGCCGAGCGCAATAGCAACGGTGGCGATGTTCGAGACTTCATTCAGGAGATCATTGCCTTGAATAACCTCACTGACAGCGTTGTTTCTGCTGGAATGCAGTTGGCTATTCCTAGAAGTTAGTCTTTTCAGTTCTTGCTTAGTAACCTTAACTAATGACTGAGCTGAACGATCTTCCAATTCGCGATTCCCTAAAGGGTAAAAAGCCTTACGGTGCGCCTCAGCTTCATGTCCCTGTAGCTCTAAACGTGAATGAAAACACTCACGACATAAGCGAGCCGGTCCTCGTAGATATCATCAGCCGCTTGGCTCTAGCTCTCAAAGACATTAACCGTTACCCAGATAGAGAATTCACCAATCTGAGAAAGTCTTTGGCTCTCTACCTAGAAAACGGCCTTACTGAAGATCAACTCTGGGCAGCAAACGGGTCAAATGAAATCCTTCAGCAGATGTTCATGGCCTTTGGTGGACCAGGTCGTAAAGCCCTTAGCTTTAGCCCGACATACAGCATGTATCCGATCATCGCGAGTTCAACGGACACCAACTATGTCGAGGTAAAGAGATCTACTAGGTACGAGCTAAGCGAAGAACTAGTTGTAGAGGCAATTGCTGAGCACAAACCAAACATCACAATCATTTGTTCACCTAATAACCCAACTGGAACACCCGTTTCCATCGAGGTAATCAAGGCTGCCTATGAAGCTACCGATGGAATCCTGGTAGTTGATGAGGCTTATGCGGAATTCTCGCTAAACAATGACTCTGCTCTGTCGCTTCTTGAAGGTAGAGAACGTTTGATTATCAGTCGCACCATGTCTAAGGCTTTTGCTTTTGCCGGTGCGAGAGTTGGTTACCTAGCTGCAGATAAGGCAGTTTGCGATGCTATGAGATTGGTAAGGCTTCCGTATCACCTAAGTGCTCTAACTCAAGCTGCCGCAGAGGCCGCATTGGATCACAGTGCCGAGATGCTGAGAACTGTAAGTGAGATTAGAGAGCAACGAGACAGGCTTTATGTTGCTCTTCAAGATTTGGGACTCGACCCTTACCGAAGTGATGCCAACTTCATACTCGTTGGTGGAATCGAAAACCCGGATGCAGTTTGGAACGCACTGCTTGAACGTGGCATCTTGGTCAGGAATGTGGGAATCCCGAACACCCTCAGAATCACAGCTGGAACCGAGTCAGAAACTACGGCCGTAATTGAAGCCATGGCTGAACTTCTAGGCACAAAGTAGAATTAGGGATAGGCCAAGGTCGGCCAATCTCCCCACAAACATTGCTGGAAAGGCAAGTAAATGAGTCGTAGCGCATTTATCGAACGTAAGACTTCTGAGTCATCGGTAAAACTTAGCCTCAACCTAGATGGAACTGGTAAGTCATCCATCAACACCACTGTGCCTTTCTATGACCACTTACTAACTGCTTTCTCTAAGCACTCAATGATTGATTTGGAAATTGAATCATCTGGGGATACCGAAATTGATATTCACCACACTGTCGAAGACACCGCAATTGTTTTAGGTCAAGCTCTGAAGCAAGCATTGGGTGATAAGTCAGGCATTGCTCGTTATGGAGATGCAACAGTTCCATTGGACGATGCACTTGTGCGTGCTGTTGTTGATCTTTCTGGAAGACCGTATCTTTCACACACAGGAGAGCCAGCAGGTTTTGAGTTTCACGCAATCGGGGGACACTTCACTGGTTCTTTAGTTAGACACGTTTTCGAGGCAATCGTTCTGAATGCGGATATCACAGTGCACGTCAACGTTCTTGATGGTCGTGACCCTCACCACATTGCTGAAACTGAATTCAAAGCTTTTGCCCGCGCACTTCGTAAAGCAGTTGAGAATGATCCACGCGTTATTGGTGTGCCTTCAACTAAAGGTTCTCTGTGACCCAAGCCAAAGTCGTTGTTCTTGATTACGGAAGTGGAAATGTTCACTCAGTAGTCAACGCGTTAGTGAATCAGGGTGCTGAAGTTGAGCTAACCGAAGATAGAGCAAAAGCATTAGAAGCTGATGGTTTAGTAGTTCCTGGAGTAGGTGCATTTGCAACAGTGATGGATCAACTAAATGCGATTGGTGCACCTTCACTTATTGATCAAAGACTTTCTGCAGGTAAACCTGTCCTTGGGATTTGTGTTGGACTACAAGTTCTTTTTGATTCTGGTAATGAGCATGGAATCGATACCGAAGGTTTAGGTCAGTGGCCTGGAGCAGTTACCAAACTAGATTCACCAACTCTTCCTCACATCGGTTGGAATACAGTTCAAGTTCCTGAAGGTTCGAAACTCTTTGAAGGTATTGAGAATGAGCGTTTCTACTTTGTTCATTCTTATGGAGCAGCAGACTTTGCTTTAGAACGTGAAACCGCATTTGAAAAACCTAAGGTCACTTGGGCAGAGTATGGTTCAAGATTTGTTGCTGCGGTGGAGAATGGTCCGCTAACTGCAACTCAATTTCATCCTGAAAAATCAGGTCAGGCAGGGCTTAGGCTTATCGCCAATTGGTTAGAGACACTTTAGATAGGGCAACTCATGTCAGGCAAATTAGTTCTACTTCCAGCAGTTGATGTTGCTGATGGTAAAGCGGTAAGACTCAGCCAAGGCGCGGCTGGAACAGAGACTGACTATGGTTCACCTATTGAAGCGGCTCAATTGTTTATTGACGCAGGAGCTGAATGGATTCACCTCGTTGATCTGGATGCCGCATTCTCAAGAGGTGAGAACAGAGCAATAATCAAATCAGTCATCGACAATTCGAATGGAATAAACATTGAACTCAGCGGTGGCATTAGAGACACCGATTCACTTGATGCAGCACTAGCTGCAGGAGCGACAAGAGTAAACCTCGGAACTGCAGCACTAGAGAATCCAGAGTGGACAGCTGAGGTTATTGCTCTTCACGGTGAGAAAATTGCTGTTGGTTTAGATGTTCGCGGAACCACACTTGCTGCTCGCGGTTGGACAGAAGACGGCGGAGATCTATTTGAAGTTCTTGAACGCTTAGAAGCAGCGGGCTGTGCTCGCTATGTTGTTACCGATGTAACAAAGGATGGAATGCTACTTGGCCCAAACATTGAGATGTTGAAACAAGTTCTAGCCAGAACAAACAAACCTGTAATTGCTTCTGGTGGAATATCATCACTAGATGATCTAAAGAACCTTAGAGAGCTGGTGCCACTAGGTCTTGAAGGAGCGATTCTAGGTAAGTCTTTGTATGCGGGTAAATTCACACTCGAGCAAGCACTGGTTGTTGCAGGATACTAATGTCTGAACATGACAAGTTCACCGACTCTGCTGGAGTTCCTTGGGAGGGAAGAAGTTTCCACGAGAACCCATTTAGTTCTGATACAGGTGAAGCAGATCCTGAACTTCTGAGAGCACTCCTTGAATTCAAAACCTCATCGTCAAACCAGAGTGAAGTTGTAATGGCATTTGCGAACGCACGAGTTCTGATTCCTTTGATTGCAACTCTTGGTGAATCAGGGGAGGGTGCTCACGGTCATCAAGTTGATAAGAGTGCTGAACTTTCCATCGTGAGTGTTAGAACACCGGATAACCAAAACGGTTTGCCGATTTTCACGTCTGTTGAGTCAATGTCTAGATGGAATCCTAAAGCTAGACCTGTTCCTAATAACGGTAGAACTGTCGCGCTTGCAGCAGTGAGTGAAGGTAACACTCGGGTTGTATTGGATCCAGGCAGTGAAACTGAGTTCGTTTTTCGAAGACCTGCATTAGAAGCGATTGCGCAAGGTTTCAGTTGGAGTGTTCCAAACCTGAATACCGAAGTGATTGAAATAGTTGATTCAGCATTGGCAAACATCGCGGAGGTAAGGAACTTCACTCTGCTAAATGCCGACCCAAGTGCAAAGTTACTTGGACATGAACTGGAAGTCGTTATCTATCTAGCAGCTGACTTGGATAAGACCCGTCTCGGGGAGATCCAGAAGGAGTTTCTTCAGGAGATTTCAACGAGCAAACGGTTTGTTGAACTCGTTGACTCGGTTGGGTTGAAGTTCCTGCCGGCTAGTTAACTGGACCGGTGTATTTCTCGCCTGGGCCTTGGCCTGGCTCATCTTTGATGATTGAAGCCTCGCGGAAGGCTAGTTGAAGACTCCTGAGCCCATCTCTGAGCGGTCTGGCATGGTGATCGCCCAGATCGGCAGCTGATGCAGTAATTAGTCCCGCCAATGAGTTAATCAGCTTCCTGGCCTCATCAAGATCACCTTTATAGCCGTTTTCAGCCAAACCCACCTGAACTGCAGCTGCGCTCATCAGGTGCACAGCGGTTGCGGTGATAATCTCAACTGCTGGGACATCTTCCAGCTCGCGCATGGCTTGGGCTTCAAAATCTTCGCTCAATTAGGGCTTCACTTTCTCGGTTCTTCTCTGCTAGGCTAACCTACGGCTCTGCGGATTTAGGTCCGCAGTCAGAAGTGGATTCATTTCCCACCCGCGACTACCGATATCTTTAGGTGGCCGGGTAAAGCTTTGAACTTTCAGTTCTGCGCGTTGGCAAGTAAATGCTTGCAAGACGTGGCCGCCTAAGTCACGTCAAAAGGAGCAGCAGATCAGCGATCCGCGTATTAACGAACGAATTCGTGTACCAGAGGTACGCCTAGTTGGCCCTAACGGTGAACAGCT
>RFNI01000055.1 GCA_009927245.1 Actinomycetota bacterium
AAGTAAGCCACGCCCTCGTGCCAGCGCTACCCCTCAAAAGCAGTCCTCAAACCAGAAGAACTGGTTGCTGAGATCTGTAATTTGGACCTACCTTGCTGGCGCTGCAACTGTTGGTTGGTTAGCCAGAAGCTTTAGCTCAGACAAGATCGCTAAAGAAGATAGACGAGATGCTGCTCCATTTGCCCTCTTCCTACTGGGTGTCGCAGGTGCTATCGATGTTTGGTTCTTCCCAGAAGATGACATCGCCAAATTACTGAATAATTTCACTGCAGGAATGCTCTTTGGAAGGCTATCGGTTGCTATTCCGGTTTTCCTAGTTCTTTTCTCGATGTATTTGATGAGACATCCATCAACCCAGAAAGACAACTCAAGAGTTGGCCTGGGTTGGGTAGTTCTCCTGATTAGTATTTCCGGGTTCTTCCACATTTTCAGCACTCAACCTGACCCTAAGAATGGCGTCGAGGGTCTAGCTGCTGCTGGTGGACTCTTCGGCTGGTTAATCACAGTCCTTTTCATCAACACAATTACTGTTTGGGGTGCTGGTGTAATCGTTGGCATCATCGCTCTTGGTTCACTACTTATCATGACCAAGACAGCTCCAAACAAAGTCATCTCAAGAATCAAAGAGCTTTACCATCACCTCTTCCCAGGTTCACTTGAACCAAAGAAAGAGGAAGAAGAGGACGAAGTCGATGACGCATTCGATGGCACCAAGGTGCCTTGGTGGAAGCGATCTAAAGCTGAAGATAAAGAAGCTTATGACACTCCAGTTCTAACCGGTGAAGAGACTGAAAGCCTTGAAGAAATCTTTGGAACAACCGTCGAAGATCAAGTTCCAGTTGAACCGGCATTTGATGACTTGGAACTTACCGAACCAATTGATGTTGTGGGGGAGAACCCGACCGTTATCTTGGAGCCTGAAACAACTGTTGCTCCACCAGTTGCAGAAGTAGTCAAACCTAAACGTGCTTATGTCTTACCTCCTGCTTCACTACTTGGAGCAGGAACACCACCGAAGGCAAAGACTGCAGCAAACGATGCGGTTGTTGATTCTTTGAACTCAGTCTTTACTGAGTTCGGAGTCGATGCAAAGGTCAGTGGCTTCTCTAGAGGACCAACAGTTACTCGCTATGAAGTTGAAGTGAAGCCTGGTGTGAAAGTTGAAGCAGTAACACGTTTGGCAGGAAATATTTCTTATGCTGTTGCAAGCAACGAAGTTCGAATTCTTGCTCCGATTCCAGGTAAGTCTGCAATCGGTATTGAAATTCCTAATGTCGATAGAGAAACTGTTTCGTTAGGAGATGTTCTTAGATCTTCTGTTGCACAACAGAGTAAACACCCATTGACTATCGGTATCGGTAAAGATGTTGAAGGCGGCTACGTTGTCGCTAACCTAGCCAAGATGCCTCACCTTCTAGTTGCTGGTGCAACCGGTGCAGGTAAGTCATCTTTTGTAAACTCGATGATCTCTTCAGTGTTGATGCGTTCTAAGCCAGCTGAGGTTCGCATGGTTCTTATCGACCCTAAGCGCGTAGAGCTTGCAGCATACGAAGGTGTTCCACATCTGATTACTCCAATCATCACTAATCCAAAGAAAGCTGCAGAAGCTTTGCAGTGGGTTGTGAAGGAGATGGACGCTCGCTATGACGACCTTGCCTCTTTTGGCTTCAAGCATGTCGATGATTTCAACAGGGCTTTGGTAGCAGGGGAGATAAAGGTTCCTGAAGGCTCTGCAAGGAAGCTACAGCCATACCCTTACCTCCTGGTAGTTGTTGATGAGCTAGCAGACCTGATGATTGTTGCTCCTCGTGAAGTTGAGGATTCAATTGTTCGAATTACTCAGCTGGCAAGAGCTGCGGGTATCCACCTTGTTTTAGCAACCCAGAGACCATCGGTTGATGTTGTTACTGGTCTGATCAAAGCTAACGTGCCAAGCCGTTTAGCTTTCTCTGTGTCATCTCTAACTGACTCAAGAGTTATCTTGGATCAGCCGGGGGCTGAGAAGTTGATTGGTCAGGGTGACGCCTTGTTCTCACCAATGGGAACTAATAAACCAATGCGTGTTCAAGGTGCTTGGATTCCTGAAGGTGAACTAGGAGCGATTGTTTCTCACGTCAAGAACCAGATGCAACCTGAATATCGTGCGGACGTAAATGAAGTTGCTGCCTCAAGAGTTGTTGATGCTGATATCGGTGATGATCTAGAGGTCTTACTACAGGCTGCTGAACTAATCATCTCTTCACAGTTCGGTTCAACATCGATGCTGCAGAGAAAACTTAGAGTCGGTTTTGCCAAGGCGGGTCGACTAATGGATCTTCTTGAATCTAGAAACATTGTTGGCCCTAGTGAAGGGTCTAAGGCTAGAGATGTAATGGTCCGTCCGGAAGATCTTCCAGTGGTATTGGCGCAACTCAGAGGTGAAACGGGAGCGAAGGCTTCACGAGAAGTTCAGCAAGCTGCCGATGCGATTGATGGAACTGCCATGGCAGCCGGAGAGTTCACAGATTTCATTCCAAAAGGTGATGAAGACGAGGGCGATGAAGATGCCTGGCAACTGACAGGTCGTGACTAATGTCCAAGCGTAACGATGCACTGAATCCTGCAAACCTAATCACCATCGTTCGAATTGCAATAACACCTGTCTTCCTTTGGTTGCTTTTCACTTACTTTGTTCCAGGGAAAGACATCGGCTGGCTTCTGCTTCTAGGATTCATCGCAATCTCGGCAACGGATGGTTTGGATGGTGCGATCGCGCGTAAGCGAAACATTGTTACCAAGCTCGGCAAGATACTTGACCCAATTGCTGACAAGGTTCTCATCGGTGGCACTTTCGCGGTGCTATCATTGCTAGATCAAATCGATTGGTGGGCGACAATCGCAATCCTGGTTAGAGAAATCGGTATGACTCTTTACCGTTTGCTAGTGGTAAAGAAAAAAGTTATTGCAGCTTCCGCAAGTGGAAAAACAAAAACCATTTTTCAATCGGTTGCTCTTGGTTACTTCATCTCACCTTTGAACAAACTTTGGTTCAACGAAACCTTCGATATAGGGTTCGGCCTAATTTACGGTGCAGTCTTCCTAACTTGGTGGTCTGCAATTAAGTACTTTCAGGAGTCACGCTAATGAACGCTAAGAGTGTGATCGAATTACTCGAGGGTAGAAAGATGAAGCTTGCGTTGGCTGAGTCGCTCACCGGTGGCTTGCTTTCAAGTGATTTGGTTTCTGTGCCAGGTGCTTCAAATGTTTTGCTTGGATCAGTCGTTGCATACAACACCGGGCTCAAGAGTGCTCTTCTTGGAGTCAATTCAGAGTTGCTTTCGGAGAAGGGTGCTGTTGATCCAGAGGTCGCTATCCAAATGGCAGAGGGCGTTCGCTCACGTTTCTCACTAAGTCTTCTGATGTCGACGGATCAAATCTTGGGCCTATCCACAACAGGTGTTGCTGGCCCAGATGAGCAGGATGGGCAACCGGTAGGAACTGTCTACATTGCCATAGCTGGGGCTAAAGGACCTAAAGTCTGGGCTCACGTTTTCTCTGGAGACAGAGCTGAAATTAGAAAACAGACTGTGGCGGCAGCTTTTGAGCATATCGGGGAATACTTCAGCAGTTAGAACGGTTGTTATAACTAGGGAGATAGCCCAGCCAGGCTAAATTCCAAGGTAACTTTCAGCAATCTTGGGCAAAAATGTCCGCGGGAGCAGGTAAGTTATCTTTACGGGAAATAATCCCGGCAGTAACCAAAGGTGGTTCCTGCAGCCCCATGAAAGGAGGCCCCAGATGGCTCTAGTTCGTCAAGAAATCGGTGATGTACTGCGTGACCTCCGCCAGCAGAAGGGACGTACCCTTCGCCAGGTGGCTAGCCGAGCAGCTGTTGCTCTCGGTTACCTAAGTGAAATTGAGCGTGGCCAGAAAGAGGCATCCTCAGAGATCCTTGCCTCAGTGGCATTTGCTCTGGATGTTCCAATTTCACAGATCATGCGTATGGTCGCAGAGCGTTTCGAGGCTGTCGAGACCGTTGTCATTCCAGACACTGTCCCAGACGAGTTCGTAACCAACTACGACACCAAGTCTTTGACCAGTTCTCACTAGAACTGCCGATAGCACCCCTGGAATCAAGGTTCTGGGGGTGTTATTCATTTAAGCCCTTGATTAGTGCTATCTAGCAGGCAGAGTGCTAAATCTTGGCGTATTGTCTAAACGTGCGTTTAAGTGACTTTCATACCCTGATGACTGATGAGTTTGGGGCCGAGTATGCGGCTGTATTGCTGCGAGATCTGGCTCTAACCGAATTTGGGGATCGCACCGGCGAGGTTGCCTTAGCTGATGGGGAAGAGCCAAAAGCCATCTGGTTGGCTATTTGCAAGGCTCAGGCAGTGCCTAAAGCCCGCTGGACAGGCTTGAACAAAAAGCCGAAAGATAGACACGCCGACTAAATATTTATTCGTAATTATGTTCGAATATTGCTAGGCTATCCACAAGAGCTTTTTGGGAAGTTATCAACAAATCTCGGTAACACTCCCAGCAAAGCCAAGTTCCTCCGTAGTGTCATGACAGCATAAAACCAGTCACCAAGGTGACAGAAAAGGACAAGAAATGCCATCAGCATCAGATCGCGACAAAGCGCTAGACACGGCACTCGCACAAATTGACAAGCAATTCGGTAAAGGCTCAATTATGAGACTTGGCTCAGATGAGCGTGCCCCGGTTGAAGTTATTCCAACCGGCTCAATTGCTCTAGACGTAGCACTGGGAATCGGAGGATTGCCTAAGGGAAGAATCGTTGAAATCTATGGACCAGAGTCTTCAGGTAAGACACTGTTGCTCTTCACGCTATTGCCAACTGCCAGAAGGCAGGTGGAACTGCAGTCTTCATCGACGCAGAGCACGCACTAGACCCAGAGTATGCAAAGGCTCTTGGAGTAGACATTGATGCACTTCTAGTTAGCCAACCAGACACTGGTGAGCAGGCTCTAGAGATTGCAGACACTTTGATTCGTTCAGGGTCAATCGACATCATCGTCATCGACTCAGTTGCAGCTCTTGTGCCTCGCGCTGAAATCGAAGGTGAGATGGGTGATTCACACGTTGGTTTGCAGGCTCGTTTGATGTCGCAGGCATTGCGCAAGCTCACCGGTGTTCTAAACAACACAAAGACCACAGCAATCTTCATCAACCAGCTTCGTGAAAAGATCGGTGTGTTCTTCGGTTCACCTGAAACTACCGCTGGTGGTAAGGCGCTGAAGTTCTACGCATCTGTTCGTCTAGACGTTCGTCGTATCGAAACTCTGAAGGAGGCCAGGACGCAGTTGGTAACAGAACTCGCGTAAAGGTAGTCAAGAACAAGATGGCTTCACCTTTCAAGCAAGCAGAATTCGACATCATCTACGGTGTTGGTATCTCTCGTGAAGGTTCACTACTTGACTTTGGTGTTGAGCAGGAGATAGTTAAGAAATCAGGTGCTTGGTATACCTACGAAGGCGAGCAGCTTGGCCAGGGTAAAGAGAACTCACGAAACTATCTTTTGGATAACCCTGCTGTTGCAGATGAGATTGAAAAGAAGATCAAGACCAAGCTCGGAATCGGTGTTCCAAGAGCTGTTGAGGATCTTCCTGTTGAAGAATCTGCTGGCGCTCTAAAAATCGTTAACGAGTAATGCCTTTTATTGAGGTAACGCCAGAGATTCTGGCTGAAAAGGGAGTTAAGTATTCCCTTCAGTCAGTGGATGCCCTCGAGGAAGAGATTCGACAGTCGCTCCTGAAGATTCTCTCCCGAGGGGCCAAATCCTCCGGTCAGATTCGAACCGCACTTCTTGCAAAAGAATATCCAGTTGAACTTGTAGATCAGCTGATTGAACGATTCAAAGAAGTCAATCTGATTGATGACTTTTTGGTAGCTAAAGATTGGGTTCAGTCTCAGCAGACTAGAAAGCCAAAGGCTAAGTCAGTGATGGCAAGGACGCTACGCGAAAAAGGTTTCAGTTCAGATGCTATTGAGGCAGCTCTTGCTGACTTAGATCAAGATAGTGAACTTGAGGCTTGTAAGAAGCTTGCAGAGTCTAGAGTTCGACAACTGATGAAGCTTGAGCCAGACGTTCGATCGAGAAGACTTGCTGGTTTCTTGACCGCAAGGGATACTCCAGTTCAGTGGTCTGGGCTTCCGTAAAGCACGCACTAGATCAAGGTTCAAATTAGATAACCCTTCGCAAGGCAGCAAGGGTAAAATTGGTGAAATGACGACCAAGACCCTCAGCTACGAAGTAAAGACCTTCGGCTGCCAAATGAACGTTCACGACAGTGAACGTCTCTCAGGGCTTCTTGAGGACGCTGGCTATTCACCGGTAGAGGTTGGCAAAGATGCTGACATCTTGGTGTTCAACACCTGTGCGGTTCGTGAAAACGCGGATAACAAGCTTTACGGCAACCTGGGTCAGCTTTACGAACGTAAGTTAGAGAACCCGGACTTCCAGATTGCAGTCGGTGGTTGCTTGGCTCAGAAGGACCGCTCGACAATCATCGAGAAGGCTCCTTGGGTTGATGTGGTCTTCGGAACTCACAACATTGGTTCACTCCCAGCTCTATTGGACAGAGCACGTCACAATCACGAGGCTCAGGTTGAAATCCTAGAGTCGCTAGATACTTTCCCAAGTGATCTCCCAACTAAACGTGATTCAACTTACGCAGCTTGGGTTTCTATCAGCGTAGGTTGCAACAACACCTGTACTTTCTGCATTGTTCCAAGCCTCAGAGGTAAAGAGAAGGATCGTAGACCTGGCGAGATTCTTGCTGAAATAAAAGCACTCGTCAGCGAAGGTGTAATTGAAATCACTCTTCTCGGGCAAAACGTAAACACCTACGGAGTTGAGTTTGGCGATAAGGGGGCTTTTGCGAAGTTGCTTCGTGCTTGTGGAGAGATTGAAGGACTGGAACGAGTTCGTTTTACCAGCCCCCATCCAGCAGCATTCACTGATGATGTAATCGCTGCGATGGCAGAAACTCACAATGTCATGCCTCAACTGCACATGCCACTCCAGTCAGGAAGCGATCGCATTCTCAAAGAGATGAAGCGTAGCTACAGAAGTGAAAAGTATTTAGGAATTCTCGACCGAGTTAGAAAAGCGATTCCTGATGCTGCAATCTCAACCGACATCATTGTCGGATTCCCTTCCGAAACAGAAGAGGACTTCCAAGAAACTCTTCGAGTTGTTAGAGAAGGAAGATTCGCCTTTAGCTACACATTCCAATACTCAAAGCGACCAGGAACTCCAGCAGCAGAGTTGACAGATCAACTTCCCAAGCAAGTTGTTCAGGAACGTTATGAGCGCTTACTTGAAGTTGTGAATGACATAGCTTGGCAAGAGAACAAACTTCAGATCGGTAAACGAGTAGAGGTTCTAATCGGAAATAGTGAAGGTCGTAAAGATGACCGCACTAATCGTCTCACCGGAAGAGCTAGAGACAGCAGGCTTGTTCACATTGATTGGCCAGAAGATATCACACCACCCAGACCAGGTGATTTAGTCTGGGCAGAGGTTATTGATGCAAAGCCATACTTCCTAATTGCTGATGCTGGATCTAACCCTGATGTCAAGAGAACCAGAGCGGGAGATGCCTTCGATGCTCTGGATGCTTCTAGTTGTGCTGTTCCAGTGGCAACAACAGAAAAGCGCAAAGGCGTTATTGATCTAAGCGTTGTGCTAAAGAGCAATGACTGATTTGGAAACCCCAGCGTTCCTCTGCGTTGTTGGACCGACTGGAGCAGGTAAGAGCGACCTCGCCTTACAGTTAGCTCTGCGCCTATCTGAACTGGGCCTACCCGCCGAAATCGTAAATGCTGATTCAATGCAGTGTTATCGGGGGATGGATATCGGAACTGCCAAACTTCCGCTTGAAGAACGACAGGGAATAACCCATCACCTTCTGGATTGGCTTGATGTTACAGAAGAGAGCACAGCTGCAAACTACCAAGTTGTTGCCAGAGCGAAGATCAGCGAGTTAGTTGATTCAGGAATCCTTCCAATAGTTGTTGGTGGTTCCATGCTCTATGTCGCAGCTTTAGTGAACACATTTGAATTTCCTGGCCGGGACGAAGAGTTACGAGCCCAGCTAGAAGCTGAACTTGAAGAGTTTGGCCCTTTGTCTATGCACAAGAAGCTCTCACTACTTGATGAGGGTGCTGCAAGTCGAATTGAGCCTATGAATGGCCGAAGAATCGTGCGTGCCCTTGAGATCGTCATGATCACCGGTGAACCATTTGCTGCAGCGTTACCTGAGCAATGGGAATCTTTCCTACCGATGCTTGAAATTGGCATTAATTCTGACCGTGAACATCTGGTTGCAAGACTCGCTAAAAGAGTTGAGAAGATGTGGGAGAGCGGATTAGTAAGCGAAGTTGAAGGGCTTATTAGCGCTGGACTTAGAGAATCAAAGACCGCTCGTCAGGCTATTGGTTATGCCCAAGCACTTAGCCAGCTAGATGGTGAACTGTCAGAAGAAGAAGCAATAGCTGCAACCACTCAACTAACCCAACGCTATTCCAGGAGACAAATGTCTTGGTTTAGAAGAGATTCACGAATCAACTGGTTCGACTATCAGGATGAAGACCTCGTCGACGATGTAATGGCGTTAGTTCTTTCGAAACTAGATAAGTCGGGGAAGTAGTCTTAAGGCATGAAAACTTTAGCTTTCACCAAGGGTCAGGGAACAGGCAATGACTTTGTTCTGTATCTAGACCTTGACGGTTCAAACGATCTGAGCGTCAGCCAGGTAGTTGAACTATGTGATCGTAGGTTTGGAATCGGCGCAGATGGCGTAATCAGAGTTGTGAAGTCTGCACATCTTGCAGAAGGCGCTCAAGCGCTAGCCGAAGAGCCAACTGCTGAGTGGTTTATGGATTATAGAAACTCAGATGGCTCAGTCGCAGAGATGTGTGGGAATGGAATCCGAGTATTCGCTCGCTACCTCACTGAAAAAGGTCTAGTGGATTTGGTTGAAGGAAAAGTTCTCCATGTTGGTACCAGAGCTGGCGTGAAGGACATTCAAAAGAACAAAGCTGGATTTGCAGTTGACATGGGCCGTTGGAAGCCAGAGTCAAACGAATACTTAGTTAGTAGTCACGGCATCGATGTTGCTAGACCTGGTCAAGGAATCAACGTCGGTAACCCTCACGTTGTAGTCGCACTTGCTGAAGAAACTGAACTACAAAATCTTGATCTAAATCGTGAACCAAGGCTAGAGCCAAAGCCTGAAGCTGGTGCCAACATCGAGTTTGTTGTTCCTGCCGAACCTCTTGTTACCAATGGCGTTGGCAAAATTTCAATGCGTGTCTTTGAACGCGGTGTTGGTGAAACTATGTCCTGTGGAACAGGTGTTGTTGCGGCAGCACTGGCAACTAGATTGTGGGCTGGTAGTGAAGCCCCAAACCAATGGACAGTTGAAGTTCCTGGTGGAACTCTTGGAGTTCGAATGTTTCCAACTGAAGAAGGCGAACACGTTGGGTTGAGCGGTCCAGCTGAACTTAGCTTCGAAGGAACTTACGTCTTTAGGTCCTAGTTACTTTCAGAATTCTGAATGTCTTCACCGAAGTCAATCTTGAAATTTCAAAGCCCGAACTGAATTCTGCTTCAAGCCACTTCTGCAATGAATCGGACCCTAGATTCTTTTGCACAACCAAGAATGCCGAACCACCTGGAGCAAGTCTTGGAATCCAAAGCTGAAGCATCTCATGCAGCACAGCCTTACCAACCCGAATCGGTGGGTTTGACCAAATCTGATCAAACTGGACATCGTTTGGCACTTGTTCTGGTTTAGAAATTTTCAAAGAACTGACTTCAAGTGCTTCAGCATTGATTTTGGTAAGTTCCAAACTTCTCTCATTGACATCAACAGCATAGACAGTGGCCTTCGGGGAGTGAAGCGCTAGTGAAAGTGCGATTGGTCCCCAGCCACAACCCAAATCTAAAAATGTTCCTGATGGTATAGCGAGGTCTAAGTGGTCCAGGAGAACTTGAGTGCCTTGGTCAACATGCTCTGGGCTGAAAACTGAACCAGCAGTCTTGACCTTCACCTTATGTCCTGCGAGCGTGACAGCGATCTCACGCTGTTTGAAATCGCCACCTGGAGATTCGCTGAAGTAATGTTCGGCCACGAGAGAAACAATACTCTCTTGGGAGAACTAGTCTTATAAAAGTTATGAGTTTAGAAGAATTCGAAGAATATCAAGAGGGTCTGGAATCTCAGTCTGCCGATGCCTTGATTGACCGTATCTTGCTTCGTGAGAAACGTGCTCAGGCTCTTGGTGTTCAAGAGAGCACTCCCAATGACTTCGATGGTGACCAACAAGACCTAGCTGACCGTGCAGCACTCAAGAGAGTCCCAGGGCTCTCAACTCAGATGCAGGACATCAGTGAAGTTGAGTATCGAGAGCTTCAGCTTGAGCGCGTAGTCCTTATTGGCATCTGGGGAGAGAACACTCTGCAGGACGCAGAGAACTCTCTTAGGGAACTAGCTGCCCTTGCTGAGACAGCAGGCGCAGAGGTCTTAGACGGCCTCCTCCAGCGCAGATACCACCCAGACCCAGCAACCTTCCTCGGTAAGGGTAAAGCTGTTGAACTGCACGACATGGTCAAAGCCATTGGAGCAGACACAGTTATTGCTGATACCGAACTAGCTCCTTCCCAAAGAAGAGCCCTTGAGGATGTTGTAAAGGTGAAGGTCATCGATCGCACCGCCATCATTCTTGAAATCTTTGCTCAGCATGCCAAGAGCCGAGAGGGTAAAGCTCAAGTAGAGCTTGCTCAACTGGAATATCTACTCCCAAGACTTCGTGGTTGGGGTGAATCGATGTCTCGACAGGCAGGTGGTCGCGCTGCCGGTGGTGAAGGTATCGGTTCAAGAGGTCCAGGTGAACAAAGATTGAACTAGATAGACGAAGAATCAACATTCGCATGGCAAAGCTCAAGAAACAGATTGCAGCCATGAAGCC
>RFNI01000243.1 GCA_009927245.1 Actinomycetota bacterium
GGCAGGGCAGGTGGGGTTACGCCGATGGCTTAGTTAGCCTTCGATGACAACGGGAATAATTACCGGTCTTCTGCGATGAGAGCGGTTAACCCAGGTGCCAATAGTCCGTCTTATGACCTGCTGAAGGGCATAGGTGTCTCTAACCCCTTCCCCAGCAGCTTCCGCTAGAGCCTTCTCAATAAGAGGCTTTACATCATCAAATACGTGGTCATCTTCTGCGTAAGCCTTGGCTCTAATCTCAGGGCCAACGATTATTCTTCCTGAATCCCTATCCATCACAGCGAAGATGGAGATGAAACCCTCCTGGGATAGCAATCTACGGTCTCTTAGGTCATCTTCAGTGATCTTGCCAACAGTCTTGCCATCCACGTAGAGCATCCCGCACTCAACGGCACCCATTACCTGAGCTCTACCGTCCTTGAGGTCAACTACCCAACCATCTTCGATAATGTGAACTCGCTCATCAGGTAAACCTGTTTGCTTGGCTAGATTGCCGTTGGCAATCAGGTGACGATACTCTCCATGGATAGGTAGAGCATTCTTAGGCTTTAGGAGGTTATAGCAATACAGGAGTTCTCCAGAGGCAGCGTGGCCAGAGACGTGAACCTTGGCGTTACCTTTGTGAACAACGTTGGCGCGAAGCCTAGTGAGCTGGTCGATAACTCGATAGACAGCATTCTCATTACCTGGAATCAGAGAAGAAGCAAGGATGACTGTGTCACCCTCACCAACGCTTATCTCATGTTCACTGTTAGCCATCTTGGACAAAACAGCCATCGGTTCACCCTGAGACCCAGTACACATGTAGACAATCTGGTTCTGTGGAATGCTCGCAGCATCCTTCAGGTCAATAAAGATATCCGCTGGAGCGCTTAGATACTCAAGATCTTCAGCAATCTGCATATTGCGAACCATAGATCTACCAACTAGAACAACCTTGCGGTTATGTGCCGCTGCAGCATTTAGAACCTGCTGCACTCGGTGCACGTGAGATGAGAACGATGCAACGACTACTTTGCCCGGTGTCCTTGCAATAACATCGTCGATTACTGGACCAATGTCTTTTTCAAGTGGAGTAAAGCCAGGAACATCAGCGTTGGTGGAATCTGACATGAAGAGGTCTAGTCCTTCTTCACCAATGCGAGCAAAAGCACGAAGGTCCGTAAGTCTGTTATCTAGTGGAAGCTGATCCATCTTGAAATCACCGGTGTGAAGCACTGAACCCGCAACTGTTCTAATAACAACAGCTAGTGCATCTGGGATTGAGTGGTTAACCGCAATGAATTCCAAGTCAAAACCAGAGACGGTCTTTCTATCCCCTTCACGAACAACATACTGATTACCAATAATGCGGTGCTCTTTGAGCTTGGCATCTAGGAAAGCAAGAGTGAGTTCAGAGCCATAGATTGGAATATCTGCTCTCATCTTCAAAAGATATGGAACGCCGCCAATGTGGTCTTCGTGACCGTGAGTAAGAACCAAACCGATGATGTCATCTAATCTGTCGTTCAGATAGTTGAGATCTGGAAGGATGACATCAACACCAGGCTGATGTTCTTCAGGGAATAAGACACCACAGTCAACAATGAGGATCTTCTTGTCGATCTCAAAGACAGTCATGTTGCGACCGATTTCACCAATTCCACCTAGAGGAATTATGCGTAGCACTCCAGCTTTTAGAGCTGGTGGATTCGGCAGGTTATCGAGCATCATGATTATCTGGTTGTGCCAGCCACCTTAGGCAAAGCACCACCAGCTGCAGCATTACGGTCAGGGCGGAAGTTCTCAAAGTTAAG
>RFNI01000229.1 GCA_009927245.1 Actinomycetota bacterium
ACCGAGCACCTAAAGGACCACAAGCACGACCACCACTCACGTCGTGGCCTATTGCTTCTTGTTGGTCAGCGTCGTCGTCTGCTTGGTTACTTGCAGAACGTTGAGATCGACCGTTACCGTGCGCTTATTGAGCGTCTAGGTCTACGTCGCTAATTCAGATTTTCACAGTGAAACCGTCCTTCGGGGCGGTTTTGCTATTTAAGAGTTAAACTTTTACTTGAACTAAGGAGCTGTAATGGATTTTGTTGGTGCAATTCAGTCTGGATTCAAAAACTATGTCACTTTTGGTGGAGTAGCCAAGCGAGCTGAGTATTGGTACTGGGTCCTCTTTACCGTCCTGGCTGGCCTAATTTTGACTGCTTTTGACCTACTTTCAGGAATTGGGTTCTTAGCCGACATTTTGTCCTTAGCAACTTTGCTGCCTTCACTGGCAGTCTCAGTGAGAAGACTTCGAGACTCTGGTAAGTCTTGGGTCTGGCTACTAAGTCCATTGCCTGGGCAATAGTCATGGTTACTGGACTAGGAATGATGATTTCTAACCTGTTCACGCAAGGGTACATCAGCTCTTTCGAAGCTTTATCAGACGAAAACTTCCCATCTGATGCCCTTATCGAGCAGATAATCACTGATCAAACCTTCTTGCCAGGTCTTGGCCTATTTTTCCTAGGGTTCTTGCTTGCCAGCACTTTCAACCTGATTGTGAACGTAATTTTCATGGTTCTCCCTTCTAAATCCTTCGCTGAAGGCAACAAAAAGGTCGCTCCAACCATCTAAGTTGCGCCTATAGGCTTATTTGCCCTTGGCTGGTAGACTTACCCTAGATTCAAAGACCGCAGGTTTGCTGGTCAGTGGTGGTGGATCTTGGGGCAGGTTACCCAAGTTTTATTACTGTTGGCCAGAGCAGCCAAATAATTGGCATTTGCTGAATTGAATCCAACGCGTTAATTGCGCTCCTGTAAATCGTTTATGGGGGTTTGGTGCGTTTTCATATAAAGATAAAAAGAGGAGGGACCATGGAAGGTCCAGAAATCAAAGCACAAGAAGTAATCATCGACAACGGTAAGCACGGTAAGCGTGTTATTCGTTTCGAAACCGGTCGTCTAGCTCAGCAAGCACAGGGTGCAGCTGCAGTTTATATCGACGAGGAAACCATGTTGTTCTCAGCAACAACAGCAAGCAAGACCCCTAAAGATCAGTTCGACTTCTTCCCACTAACTATTGACGTTGAGGAAAGAATGTATGCAGCTGGTCGTATCCCAGGATCATTTTTCCGTCGTGAAGGTCGTCCATCAACCGAAGCTATCTTGGCTTGTCGTTTGATTGACCGTCCACTACGCCCATCATTCCCTGATGGTCTTCGTAACGAAATCCAGGTTGTTGTTACTGTTTGGGCAATTCACCCAGACGAGATGTATGACGTTTGGCTATCAACGCTGCGTCTATGTCAACACAGCTTGCAGGTCTACCATTCTCAGGTCCTATCGGTGGTGTGCGTGTTGCGCTTATCGATGGTCAGTGGGTTGCTTTCCCTAAGCACTCACAACTA
>RFNI01000094.1 GCA_009927245.1 Actinomycetota bacterium
ACATTTGATAAGCACCCAGGTTCATACCTAGACCCAAAGACCTCTCCGCTTCCACTAATCGGTCCAACTCAGAAGGCTGAACTTCTGGATGAAGCTGGCATCGAGCTGTTAGTTACTCTGTCTTTTGACGAAGCCTTAGCAGGTCTAAGTGCCCGAGAGTTTGTTGAACAGATATTGATCCAAGGTCTGAACGCTAAAGCTTTGGTAGTCGGAGAAGACTTCAAGTTTGGTTCTGGTCAAGAAGGAGATGTGAACACCCTTCGTGATCTTGGATTGGAACTTGGTTTCACTGTGCTGCTTGTTCCAAGCATTGAAGTTGATGGTGTTCGAGTATCAACAACTCACATTCGTAACCTGTTAGAAGCAGGGGATGTGAAGGCTGCAGCTAAGTTCTTAGGAAGATTGCACTGCACTAGGGGAGAAGTTGAGCACGGTCTAAAGATTGGCCGTGAGCTAGGTTTTCCAACAGCTAACATCTCTAGATCTGCTGAAGGTTTCTTGCCTAAGGATGGAGTTTATGCGGGCTGGCTATTCGATGCACATGGGGAGAGGTACCCTGCTGCACTGTCAATTGGAATCAATGAAACTATCACTGAGGTTCCAAGACTCCTGGAAGTGCATGTTCTTGATCGCAAAGACCTTGACTTCTATTTCCAGATAGTGAACATCGAATATGTGGACTTTATTAGGCCATCTCTTAAGTTCGCCGGGGTTGAAGAGCTTATTGTTTCCATCAACGCAGACCTAGACAAGATCAGGGTCATTTTGGGCTAGCCAAGCCTCGCCTTTCTGGACTAAGATGGAGAGGTTGCCGTGTATCGGCCGCGGATCTACAGAGCAATATTCACAAGGTTTATTGCGCCGCGCAGCGAGCCTCGAGAGGAACCCCAATGGCACTGGACGCTACAAAGAAAACTGAAATTATCAAAGCATATGCAACCCACGAAGGTGACACCGGTTCTCCAGAGGTTCAGATTGCTGTTCTAACCGAACGCATCAAGGAACTT
>RFNI01000051.1 GCA_009927245.1 Actinomycetota bacterium
AATAGTTCTGGGCGAATGAAACTCATCAAACCAATAACAAGAACACCGATTAGCTCAAAGATCAAAGTCTTCTTAGCCAATGAGAGGTTGTTCTTAGCAAGTGCAAAAGTAGCAACGAAGTAAACAATTCCTGCCAACAGGCTTAGCCAGTATGCAACTGGTGCCTCATCGTATTTGCGCAGTAATTGGTAAAGGGCTCGAACTGTTGCTGACAGAGCGAAAACACCGTAGACAGCAACTACTAGGTTTCCAACACCTCGACCAGCACGCTCTTTACTCATAGCGTCTAGCCTAACTTGCTACTCGGTTGGAGCAGGTGTTGGTGTCTTCAGTCCCTGACGAATAACATAAGCAGATTCGATTCTTAAGTTTTCGGCAAGCGGAGCATAGTTGTAGCCACCTAGAGACCCCTGCTGATCAAGTCTCAGGAAGAATCTACCCACAGCTCTTGGAACAAGAGTGGTGTCATTACAGGTATAGAAGTTCACTGGATAAACAGCCTGGTAAGGGACCGCCGGCTCAAAGCCTGACGCTGCGCTTGGGGCAATGTTCTTATCTAGTTTGACTGAAAGTGAAGAGGCTGTTTTGGTAATTGCAAACTGGCTGCAGCAGACTGAATACCTTCAAGGTCAGGAACTGCAACTACTGGTTCGCCTGTTTCTTCATCAATACTTAGGAACACTGCTGCTGAGGAAAGTCCGAAGTAGGAAGCGTAGCTGTAGGGAACTACCGCGATCTGTCCTAGCTCAAGCATGGTGTACTGATCAGCACTAGGTGATACGACACCTTGAACCAACAGGTCCTTGGTTGGCTCAACATTAGAGAGCTTTAGGAAGTCCAATACAGACTGCAAAGCAACTTCATCTGCTTCTGCAAAAACTGAAATTGGAAGCGATGGCAAAGTAGTCTGCGGGTTGTCGTTTGCAAGCTCACTCCAGTCAGTGATGTCTCCGGTGAGAATTCCTGACATGTGCTCTGGAGAGATGTTTACGTTACCAACATCTGGAAGATTGAAAACAAATACACCTGCGTCGACTGCTACTGGGACTGTTTGCTTAGGCTCACAGAGTGCAGGGTAAGCAGAGATTTCTGCATCTACCGGAGTCGCAGAATCAGTCGTAACAGTGAAAGTCATGGTTGGTTCTGGATCAACACATGAGTAAGAAAGAGAATCTGCCCAGCCAACGACGATGTCGTTCATATACTCTGGGGAAAGAACTGCTACATCGCCTGATACACAGGTGTAGGTCATTTCATCAAGCGCTGCTTGAACTTCAGGAGGCATCGGAGGGTCACAAGCGGTCAACGCTAAGGTCGCAGATGATGCGATAAGTGCGCTAGCGATAAATCTTGAAATCTTCATTTGCCTAATCCTGGTCTAACTAAGTATTGCTTATAAACATAGAGATAGCGCGGTTGAGAATAATCTCAACCGCGCTACCACTAATCGTTTTTGAAACTAGCCGATTGTCTTGATCTGGTTTAGTGCACTAGTCTTTAGCGCACCACCTAGAGCAACGTAACCAAGGCTTGCAGCCTTAGCTGGGATACAGCTAGATACTACGTACTTGAAGAAGTCTCCAACAGCAAGCTTAGAAGCGTTTGTGCTTACCTTTGCTGATGCAGTTGGTACGTAGCGAGGAGCAACACCGTAAGTAACGATTGACAACTGGTAAGCACCTGAAACTGACTTGGTGAAGTCAATGCTTAGTGTTCCGTTGGTTGCATCGGTTCCGTTGGTGATGATTGACTGTGCGTTGATGAACTTCGCAGCAGCTGACGCGGTTGGAGCAATGAATGCACCAGCCTTGTTCTGTAGCTTCGCGATTGAAACATCTGCAGTGATCGCGTCTGATAGGTCGAAGTAACCGAAACCGTTCAGAGTGTCTTCTAGAGTACCTGAAACTAGAGCAGAAGTTCCTAGACCGGTTCCTACAACGTCTGCGCGAGTAGTTGTGTCATTACCCTGAGCATCCTTAGTGAATGGACGTGCAGCGCTGATCGCAGTTGACCAAGTTGAGCTCTTAACCCATCCCTGACCAGGAAGGTTCTGTGCTAGGTAGTTAGAGATGTTCTCGTTAGTACCTGATGAACCTGAACGGTAGAACACCTTGATTGACTTGTTTGGAAGAGCAATCTTAGCGTTGTTAGCCTTGATTGATGCATCGTTCCACTTGGTTACACGACCGGTGTAGATGTCTGAGATGTTCTGTGCGGTCAGGTTCAGACCGTCAGCAACCTTAGCAGCTGTGTAAGCGAATGCAACTGGACCACCAAGTAGTGGGACTGTTACATAGGTACCAGTTGGGTACGGTGTAGCTGAGTACAAGCTGTCTGTAGCTGCGAAGTCATAAGTACCTGCAGCGAAGTTGTTCTTACCAGTACCTGAACCAGTTGAGGTGTAAGTAACGGTGTTGTTTGTGTAGGCACCTAGACATGCCTGCATAGCGTTGTTAGCGAATGATGAGCCAGAGCCCTTGATTGACACGCCAGCTGCCTGAGCAGGTGCTGCCAAGAGCACACCAGCAACTACCGCAGCTGAAGCAGCGATAGAAACGATCTTCTTGAACATTTTTCTCCTTGTTTGTTGTTTATCGATTATTCGATGGCTTTATTCTTGGTAATGTTTGCTAACTAACAGGCTCGTTTTGCTAGCGTTTTGGCTAAGAAAAGGTTAACTTTGGGTATCTAACTACCCGAAGTGGCCATTTACATAGTCATTTGTTCTCTGGTCGATAGGACCATTGAAAATCTGCTCTGTAGCGCCAAATTCCACTACTCCGCCAGGAGTATTGTCATCGGCCAGGAAGAATGCGGTCTGATCAGAAACACGCTGTGCTTGCTGCATATTGTGGGTAACAATAACGATTGTCATGCTTGAGCTCAGTTCCTGAATGGTCTCTTCGATTCGACGGGTTGAGCCTGGGTCAAGAGCTGAACATGGCTCATCCATAAGCAAAACCTGAGGGTTCATAGCCAGTGAACGTGCAATACACAAACGCTGCTGCTGTCCACCGGAGAGTGAAATTGCCTGGTCATTTAGACGATCTTTGACTTCATTCCAGATAGATGCTCTGCGAAGTGAGGTTTCAACAACTTCATCCCCGTTTTCGATCTTGCGACCGCTTAGTCGCAAACCACTGAGGATGTTGTCGCGAATAGTCATAGTTGGGAACGGGTTTGGCTTCTGGAAAACCATGCCGATCTTGATTCGCACTGATACTGCGTCAAAATCTTCTGCGTAAATGTCTTTGCCGTCAAGGTACACAGAACCAGCAAGACCAGCCCCCGGGATAAGCTCGTGCATCCTGTTCAGGGTTCTAATGAATGTTGACTTTCCACAACCTGAAGGGCCGATAAGTGCTGTCACCTTGTTCGCAGGGAATACAAGGTTGACATCGCTAAGGACCTGACGCTGACCGAACCAGACGCTGATGTTCTCTGAACTTAGTGTTGAAGCTTTCGCCAAGCTGTTCATTTGCTTGCTTTCTCTTTTGTTGGTTTTGATTTAAGTGATTTAGATCTGGAAAGAATGCGAGTCGCACCGAAAAGGATTGCAACAAGAATCATTAGCACTAGCGCGCCACCCCATGCACGGTTCTGAGACGGAACGAATGCTGAGCCTAAGTAGTTATAAACATATGCAGGAAGAGTCATGATTTCGCCTGAGAAGAGATTCCATGAAGTTCCGTTGTTGATTGGAACGGTAAGAATCAATGGGGCTGTTTCACCAATGATTCTTGCAACGCCTAGCAAGATGGCGGTGACTAGACCAGACTTTGCTGCAGGAAGAATCACTTGGAAAAAGGCTCTGTAGTTGGGAGCTCCAAGAGCAAGCGCTGCGTATCTCAAGTCCACTGGGACTAGACGAAGAGCTTCCTCTGCAACACGAGCAATTGTCGGAAGCATTAGCGGTAGCAAAGCCATCGAACCTAGGAAACCGCTCTTCTGCCAATCCAGCGTGATCGCAATTGACAAGATAAACAAACCCGCAACAACAGATGGAAGTCCACTAATTGCTTGGGTAAGGGTTCTAATGATTCCCTTAGTTTTTGACTGAGACTGAGTTAGGTAAATCGCCATAGCGATACCAAGCGGAACCGTAACAACAGTTGTTAGTCCAACAACTAAAAGAGTTCCGATGATTGCGTGACCAACACCACCGTATTCAAGTGAAGTGGTGTTCGATACGTAACGATTATTTTGTGTGAAGAAGCCCCACGACATTGCCTGAGCACCTTGAGAGACCAGTGAGAACACGACTGAAGCCAAGAGGACAAGGACAAATGTGGCAAAGAAAACGACGAAAACGATTAGTGCAGCGTCTCCGACTCCACGCCTACCAAAGGCTCTGAAACCGACTGCAGAAGCTGCAATCAACTGAAGTGGAAGGAACACTCCCATTAGTGCAACGTTCCTATCCAAGCCAGTCACAAGGATGACTGCCGCGGTTAGAAGAATTGGAACGATACTTGCCAGAAGAATCTGGATTCTTCTACCGGTGTTTACTCTGGCCCAAGGCTGGACGGCAGGTCTTGGAGCGAAACTCATTAGTTCTTCCTCCATGGTTGGGCACGGTTGACGATGATGCTAGCGATGAAGTTGATACCGAGGGTCAGGATGAACAGAACCAAACCAGCGGCAATTAGACCAGAGACTTCTTCTTGTGTGGCTTCACCGAACTTAGACAAGATCATCGAAGCCACTGCTCCACCATTTGGTTCAAGAATCTGGCCCCAGTTGATGTTGAAGGTAATTTGCAATACGTAGAAGATTGCAACCGTCTCACCGAGTGCACGACCAAGACCAAGCAAAACACCTCCAACGACAGCACCAGCAGAGGTCGGGAAAATTACTCTGCGGAAAGTTGAGAATCTGCTACCACCAAGAGCTAGAGCACCATTGATTAGGTCTCTGTCCAGCTGGCTGAATACTTCGCGGGTGATGCTTGTGATAATTGGAACAATCATGATCGCCACAATCCAACCGGCGATGAAAGGTGAGCCGCCAAAGCCGTTGTCTGCTGACTTAACCTGGAAAATTGGGACCCAGCCTAAGTACTTGTTGAGGATCGCTCCCCACTCGGACGCGACAGGGCTAAACACAAACAAGCCCCAAAGGCCAATGATTACTGAAGGAAGAGCAGCTAGCAGGTCGACAAGAGTGGTTGCAACCTTTGCTAAACGAGAAGGAAGCATAAAAACGATCAAATAAGCAAGGGACACGGCAAGAGGAGTTGCAAAAACCACTCCGATCGCGCCTATGAGCAAAGAACCCCAGATCATTGGGCCAATCTGCATAACAATCGGGTCTTGCTGGTTGTTCCACTCTGTTCCGTAAACAAACGGTAGACCCTGTGAAGTTAGTGCTGGAAGTGCCTGGATGAAGAGGAAAATGAGGATAAAAGCTACAAGAACGAATGCGAAGTTAGCTGCAATTGAAGTAGTTCTAAAGAACCACTTGTCCCCTGTGCTTAGTGGGCCTGCGGATAGCTTACGTCTTACAGGCGCAGGTTTAGTGACAGAGGATTCGCTCATAGGCTTCAGTTTGTCTCTGGAGACTTACCTAAAGTTATAGTGTCGGTTAACGGGAGATTAACAAGTTAGGCAGATCCAAACCTGATTCCCGACCAGATTTGCCACATTCTTACCAACATAATGGCCACAGTTAGCCCCGAAACACCTAAAACAACGGTAGACCAGCGACTTCTATCGACTATTGCCCAGCCAACAGCTGCCGGAGGGACTATCAAAGCAGTCAGGATATACCCAAAGAACTCGACCGTATCCCCTTTTGCCTGGTTACCTGAGGCAACCAAAGCAATAGTCACAGCCAGCTGAACCAGCAAAAAGCCTTCAACTAGGGCAACTGCCCCAACGGACCACCAAGAAGGTGCTCTATTGATAAGCCCAAGAAAAATACAGTAAAAAGCAGCTGCTAGAGCCAGATAGACCTGCGCAAGGTATGCCCACTCAAACATTCGACTCCCCCTTGCTGAAGACAACCAGAGACTTGAGGGAACTTGTTCCAGCTGATTCAACAACCGCTACCAGCTCCCCTGAACAAAGGACTGCAGTAGGCTCAGCGACAGTTCCTGCAATCCGCTTACCAAATCGAAGGTCGATTTCATCCTGGGTTGATATCTCGATGTGTGGCAAAGATGTCTCAGCTGCTTCTGCTAGCTCAATGATGTTCACTGGTGAGCCATCTGAGAAATCATAGGCAGTTTCAAGATCAAACTCACCAATGCGAGTTCTTCGAAGTGCCGTTAGGTGACCGCCAACTCCCAGATCATTACCCAGGTCTCTTGCAAGTGCTCGAATGTATGTGCCGCTTGAGCAATCAACGACAACATCTAACTCAATGTATTCGTTTGTGAATCGAATCACCCCAAGAACTTCAAACCTAGATACTGTTACTTCTCTACTCGGCAGGTCAACTTCTTCACCTGCACGCACTCTTGCATAAGCTCTCTCTCCATCCACTTTTATTGCTGAAACTGCTGAAGGTTTCTGTTGAATAACACCGGAGAGTTTTGAAATGCCAGCGAGTATTGCTTCTTGAGTGATTTCAGATATCTGATCGGGAGTTGCAGTAGTTAGAACATCACCTTCGCGATCGTCCGTGACAGTTGATGAACCTAAACGAATAGTTGCTTCGTAGGTTTTATCTTTACCAACAATAAAAGTTAGAAGTTTCGTTCCGGATTCAATGCCTAGGACAAGGAGCCCTGTTGCCATCGGATCTAAAGTTCCAGCGTGACCAACTTTTCTTGTGCCAACAATTTTTCTAACTCTGCTGACAACATCGTGGCTGGTGATTCCCTCGGGCTTATCAACAAGCAACAATCCAGGGGTTGCCAAGAATTACTCGTTCTCTTCGTCGATAACTTTAGGTTCTTTGTATGGGTTCTCCCCTGCAGCAAACTCTGCATCTTTAGCTAGCTTGGCAAGCTCTGCATCTCTAGCTCTTGC
>RFNI01000134.1 GCA_009927245.1 Actinomycetota bacterium
GCGTCGTGAGATTGGTCACGGTGCTCTAGCTGAGCGTGCGTTGGTTCCAGTTCTTCCTTCACGTGAAGAATTCCCATACGCAATCCGTCAGGTATCTGAAGCTCTAGGTTCAAACGGTTCAACCTCAATGGGTTCTGTTTGTGCTTCGACTCTTTCACTACTAAACGCTGGTGTGCCACTACGTGCACCGGTTGCTGGTATTGCTATGGGTCTGATCTCAGACACCGTTGATGGTAAGACTGAGTACGCTGCTTTGACAGACATCCTTGGTGCAGAAGATGCACTGGGAGACATGGACTTCAAGGTTGCTGGAACTTCAGAGTTCATCACAGCAATTCAGTTGGACACCAAGCTAGACGGTATTCCATCATCAGTTCTTGCAGGTGCACTATCTCAGGCTAAGGATGCACGTTTGAGCATTCTTGACCTAATGGCTCAGGCTATTAGCGAACCTGACGAGATGTCACCTAACGCTCCACGAATCATCTCTGTGAAGATTCCAGTGGACAAGATCGGTGAGGTCATTGGCCCTAAGGGCAAGATGATCAACCAGATCCAAGAGGACACTGGTGCAGATATCTCAATCGAGGACGATGGAACTGTTTACATCGGTGCAACCGATGGTCCAGCTGCCGAAGCTGCTCGTGCGATGATCAATGGAATCGCTAACCCACACGTACCAGAGATCGGTGAACGATTCCTTGGAACTGTCGTGAAGCTAGCAACCTTCGGTGCTTTCATCTCACTTACCCCTGGTAAGGATGGATTGCTACACATCTCTGAACTACGCAAGCTAGCTGGCAAGCGTGTTGAGAATGTTGAAGACGTGCTTTCAGTTGGTCAGAAGATTCAGGTAGAACTTACCAAGATCGATGACCGCGGCAAGCTATCTCTATCTCCTGTTGTTGAGGGCGAAGTTGCCTCTGACGACAGCTCAGACGAAGAATAGATTCCAAAACCAAGATGAGCGTAGTTCAGTTCAATCTTGACCAACCCGAATTAGAGTTCACCGCTTCGGGAGGCAGTACGGTACGCCGCACTGTTCTCCCAAGCGGTGTTCGCGTTTTAACTGAAACTGTTCCAGGAGCACAGAGTGCTTCTGTCTCGTTTGCTGTTGCTGTTGGTTCTCGTGATGAAGTTGATGGTCACCACGGGTCGACACACTTCCTTGAGCATCTATTGTTCAAAGGAACTAAGACTAGATCTGCATTAGATATTGCAGTTGCTTTTGACTCTGTTGGTGGAGCATCTAATGCCTCAACCGGTAAAGAGCACACTTCTTACTACGCAAGAGTTCAGGACAAGGCAATCCCAGTTGCTGTTCAAGTGATTGCGGACATGCTTACATCTTCAGTAATTGACCCAGTTGAGTTTGAGAATGAAAGAACAGTAATTCTTGAAGAGCTAGCCATGAACGATGATGATCCTCAGGATGTCGCTCATGAGAGATTCTTCGAAGCTGTTCTAGGCGATCACGAACTTGGTCGACCAATCGGGGAACACCAGAGACCATCAAGGCTGTTACCAGAGATGCTGTTTGGCAGCACTACCAGAACAACTACCGTCCAGAAGATTTAGTTATCACCGCTGCTGGTGGAGTTGATCACGATGGGTTGCTTGCACTGGTTGAAGAAAACCTAGAAATTGCTGGCTGGGATAAGAACCTAAAAGCAAAGCCTAGATCATGGCGTAGCCAAGCTGCAGTTGTCATTGAGCCAACTGTTTCAGTAAACGTCATAAATAGACCTATTGCTCAAGCCAACATCATCCTTGGATCTCTTGGGTTAGTTGCTGGAGATGAGAGACGCTACGCGATGGCTATCTTGAACACTGTTCTAGGTGGTGGAATGAGCTCACGTTTGTTCCAGGAGATCCGTGAGAAGCGTGGTCTTGCTTATTCTGTCTACTCTTTCAATCAGGGATACAGCGATGCTGCTGCCTTTGGTCTTTACGCGGGTTGTTCACCACAGAAGGCAACTGAAGTAATCAAGTTGATGATTGAAGAACTTGGCAAAGTTGCTACCGATGGCATCACCGAGGCTGAACTTGCCCTTGCTAAAGGCAACATCTCTGGCGGTTTGGCTCTAAAGTTTGAAAGCACACAGGCAAGAATGTCCAGGCTTTCTGGGGCTGAGCTCACTGATGGTGAGTTTATTGACTTAGATGAATCACTATCGAGATACTCTGCAGTTCAGCTAAGCGATGTTCAGGATCTAGCTAAGTTGATGTTTGAAGCCCCTAAGTCCTTTGTGGCTGTTGGTGAAATCAAACAGTCCCTATTTGATGAGTTTGTTTAGGCGATTGGTAAGTTTTATCTCATGACTATAAAGGTTTCTGTTATCGGTGCTACCGGCCGTATGGGCAAGTTAGCCCTTGAGATTATTGATGCTGCTCAGGATCTAGAGCTTCACTCAGCTCTGGATTCAAAGAGTGAACTAGCACAGGCTCTTGGGTCAGATGTGATCTTTGAGGCAACCAAGCTAGATGTGAGCCAAGAGGTTGTGGCTTTTGCTCTTGCAAACAAGTTGAACATTCTTGTTGCAACAAGTGGTTGGTCTGAAGCAGATAGAGCGGCTCTAGGCGATGGTTCAGAGTCAGCTGTTGTCTTTGTTCCTAATTTCTCAGTTGGTTCGGTATTGGCCTCTAAGTTTGCAGCTCTTGCTGCTAAGCACTTTGATTCAATTGAGATTGTTGAGACTCACCATGCTGGAAAAGTTGATTCTCCGTCTGGAACTGCGATTAGAACTGCAGAACTTATTTCTGAAAGTCGTCATGAGGCTGGATTGACTCAGCCTTTGATTCCAGGTGTTGGTCAGGAAGCCAGGGGACAGGTTGTTGCAGGGGTTCCTGTGCACAGCATGAGGATTAGTGGAGTTTCAGCTAAGCAGGAAGTTACCTTGGGTGGCGTTAGCGAAGTTCTAAACATTTCACATGAAGTTAGTTCGATTCAGGCTTATGCCTCAGGTATTTTGCACTCAATTAGATTTACTGCATCAGCTAAAGGTCTGACTGTTGGCTTGGATAAGGTTCTAGGGATCTAATGACTTCTGCCAAATTAGGTGCGGTAGTTATGGCTGCACTGGTTCTTATGTATGTGGCACTGTTGGGCCAAAAGGGCTATCTCTTCTTACTTGAACCGAACCTTGTAGCAAAGGTTATTGGTGGATCTATTCTGGTTATTCCTTTCGT
>RFNI01000143.1 GCA_009927245.1 Actinomycetota bacterium
AAAAGTTTTTTAGGACCAAAGCAAGCTTTGGCCCAAGTTTTACGAAACCCCCGGAAAATGGGGGAATCAATTTGATCTGACTAAATCAGATTGTCTGACAATCTGTCTAATCCAATTACTACTGAACATTCAAAAAAGGCAAGCCTTCTTGAAGCCAGGTTCTTGGCATCGACATTGTGCACGCTGTTGAGTTCTCAAGGATCGGATGCATCTGCGATTTCCCGCTAGGGTCCTACGCAGAGCAACTTCACTAACTTACCACTTCGGCGACGAAAGTCAAATAGACATGCGCCATAAACTCAAATAAATTTGAGCTCTTTCCGTGGAAGATTATTCAACCAGAGACAGCAAAAATTGGCAAATAGTTTGCCAATTATTTATGTTCTGATTGGTTGCACTTGAGCCGGATTCCTAAGCAGGACTTCCAAACTTTGGGCAACGAGATAAAACAATACGCCTAAATCCCCCTCAAGTCAAATGACTAGGCAATAAATACTGCGGCTAGAGTCTTTTTTCCTCGGCGAAGTACTGCAAACTCCCCCAAAATAGCCTGATCTAGAGTCCCAGCTTCATCTGTGACCTTATTGTTATTGACGTAAACGCCACCCTCGGCAATGGCTCTGCGGGCAGCGCTAAGGCTTGCAACTAGCCCTGTTTCAACCAGGAGTTCAGTGATGTTTGTTCCCAAGGCTGCCTTCACATTAGGCAACTCCTGAAGGGCACTGGCTAGAGTCTGACGATCCAGAGTGTCCAACTCCCCCTGTCCAAACAGAGCCTGAGAAGCTGCAATCGCTGCATGTGCAGCCTCAGCAGAGTGAACAAGTGTTGTTACCTCAAGGGCAAGTCGCTTCTGAGCGGCTCTCAGGTGAGGCTCAGTTGCGAGCTGGCTTTCTAAGTCTTCAATTTCAGCCTTACTTAGGAAAGTAAAGACCTTTAGGAGGTTAATCGCATTGGAGTCTTCAACATTTAACCAGAATTGGTAGAAAGCGTAGGTTGAAGTCAGTTCAGAGTCCAACCAGATGGCATTTCCCTCAGACTTACCAAACTTCTTACCCTCAGAGTCAGTGATTAGCGGCGTGGCGAGGATGTGAGCGGATTTACCCTCAACCTTGTGAATCAGGTCGGTTCCGCTGGTTAGGTTGCCCCACTGGTCACTGCCACCGATCTGGAGTGTGCAGTTGTGTCTGCGGTAAAGCTCCAAAAAGTCCATTCCCTGAAGGATCTGGTACGAAAACTCAGTGAAAGAGATACCTGCGTCAGAGTTCAAACGAGCTGAAACAGCGTCCTTGCTCAGCATCTTGCCAACTCTGAAGTGCTTACCGATGTCTCGGAGGAAATCGATTGAGCTCATTGGCTCAGTCCAGTCCAGGTTGTTGGTCAATTCTGCAGAGTTAGAGCCTTCAAACGACAGGAATCGCTGGCCCTGCTCCCCTAGACGCTTAACCCAAGCGGCGACGGTCTCTTTAGTGTTTAGAGTTCTTTCAGCAGTTGGCTTTGGATCGCCAATCAAACCTGTTGCTCCACCAATCAAAAGCAATGGCTTGTGGCCAGCAAGCTGCAATCGACGCATCACCAATAGTTGGACTAAGTTTCCTAGGTGCAGACTCGGTGCAGTTGGGTCAAAACCACAGTAGTAAGTTAGGACACCAGAATTGAAGGCCTTACGAAGCTCTTCCTCGTCGGTTGAGAGGGAAATCAAACCACGCCACTTCAGTTCTTCCCAGATCTCTGAGAATGAGGAGTCGTTAGTTTGGCTTGCAAGTGCGGATGACATGTCTAAAATCTACCCGTTAGAAGTAGGAAGAAGTTTGCGCAACGCACTTAGCTGATCCAGCACCCTTGGAACAGCAGTTCCACCGGCACCAGTTCTCGACTTGATTGAACCAGAGACGCTTAGTACTTCTCTAACCTCTGGAGTCAGGTGACTACTGATTGCAGCAAACTCGAGGTCACTAACTTCATTCAGTTCTAGATCTTTTGACTCAGCAAACGCTACAAGCTTTCCGGTGATCTCATGTGCCTCACGGAATGGGACTCTCTGCTTCACCAACCACTCTGCGACATCTGTCGCTAGTGAGTACCCTGCTGAAGAAAGTTCTTCCATACGCTGGGTGTTGAATTCCATAGTTGCAACCATGCCGGTGAAAGCAGGCAGAAGGAGGTTCAGGCTGTCGAGAATGTCGAAGACTGGTTCCTTGTCTTCCTGAAGATCTCTGTTGTATGCAAGCGGAAGAGCCTTCAGAGTTGAAAGTAATCCAGTTAGATCACCAATGATTCTTCCAGTTTTACCTCGAGTCAACTCAGCAACATCTGGGTTCTTCTTCTGCGGCATGATCGATGAACCGGTTGAGAAAGCATCAGCTAATTTCACGTAGTTGAATTCAGCTGTTGCCCAGATGATGATCTCTTCTGCAAAACGAGAAAGATCAATGGCAATCAAAGTTCCAATAAATGCAAACTCTGCAACAACATCTCTAGAGGAAGTTGCATCAATTGAGTTAGCCATTGGAGCGGTTAGCCCCAATGC
>RFNI01000163.1 GCA_009927245.1 Actinomycetota bacterium
AACTCGTGAACTAGCTGACCAGATTGATAGAACTCTCTCTCAGCTAGCTCGTTCAGTTGGTTTCTACACCACCTGTATTTACGGTGGTATGCCTCAGCGTAGACAAGAGATTGCTATGGCTCGTGGTGTTGACATTCTTGTGGCAACCCCTGGTCGTCTAGAAGATCTAATGGCTCAGAAGATTGTTGATCTTCGTGATGTTGAGACTCTAGTTATCGATGAAGCAGACCACATGTGTGATCTAGGTTTCATTGAGCCAGTGAAGAGAATCACAGCTGCAACCGGTGACTCACAGAAGATGCTGTTCTCAGCAACTTTGGATAGAGAAATCGATGCACTAGTGAAGCAATTCCTACCTACTCCCTATGTCTATGAAGTTCCTAACGAAACTGAAGAGACCAGCGACATCATTCACAGAGTAATGTTTGCTGAAACTGATGACAGAAGTTCTATCTTGCTTCGTCTAGTTCAGGGTCACGGTAAGGCAATCATCTTTACAAGAACCAAGATGACAGCTGAGAGATTGAGTGAATCACTAACCAGCGCTGGTGTTCCAGCTGCTCGTTTGCACGGAGATCTAAACCAGAACCAGAGAAACCGTAACCTTCAGCGCTTCATGTCAGGTGAAGTCCGCGTTCTAGTTGCAACAGATGTTGCTGCTCGTGGAATTCACGTCGATGATGTTGCAATTGTTGTCCAGGTTGATCCACCAGAGGAATACAAGACCTACCTACACCGTTCAGGTAGAACTGGCCGTGCTGGTAAGACTGGAACAGTAATCACTTTGGTTCCACGTTCACGCAGACGCAAGGTAGAAGATCTACTTCGCAGAGCAGAACGTGACGCAATTTACGGTGATGTTCGTCCAGATAGCCCAATCCTTGCTGAAATTGCAGGACCGGTAGCTCCAGCACCAGCTGCTAGCACCCTAGACTTCGGCGACAGCCGTGGTGGTTCTCGTGATGGTGGTAGAGGTCGTTCAGGTGGTTCATCTCGCGGTGGCTCACGTGATTTCGGTGGTCGTTCAGACCGCGGTGGTTCACGTGGTGGCTCAAGAGATGGTGCACGTTCAGGTGGAAGACCAGCAGGTAAGTTTGCTGGTAAGTCATCAGGTCGACCTGCTCGCGATCGCTAAAGAGTTCTTTAAAGAGAAATCCCCCAGCCAACCAGGCTGGGGGATTTCTTTATGACTTAAAGTCCAGTGGTGCTGACTCCATACTCAGCTTGAGACTGAGTGAATCCTTCAAACACTAGCTGGTCGATTAGACCCTGTCTTGAGAATGAACTGTATTCTAGGTAGCTTTCAGCAGATTTAGCTGCTTGTTCGTTCCAGTCAACATCAATAGCATCCACTGCATAGGTTGCATCAGCTGTGCTGTAATCTTCAAACTTTAGCTGGTCGATCAGACCCTTTCGTGAGAAGGCCTGGTATTCGATGTAGCTAAGAGCACTCTCAACAGCATTGCTTTGGCTAACGGTCTCTGTTGGCTCTTCGACTACTGGTTCCTCAGTCTCTTCAACCACAGGCTCTTCAGTTTCCTCTACTACAGGTTCCTGAGTTTCCTCAGGGGTCTCTGTGGCCATCTCCTGGGTCTGATCAGTTGTAGCTGAGTCGGTCTTAGAACCACCTTGGCTACTTCCGATAGCAATAAGAAGTACCAATCCACCGGCAATCCATACAATCTTGTTTTTGAACCAGGGCTTTGAATCTTTAGAGCCGGATTCCATGTCTGACATTTTTACGCTCCTTTAGGGCCATTTGGAAACAGAATAGTGGTGAAATCGAACTAAATCGCGCAATTTACCCAAATGTAATCCGCTTAGACTCAAATTATGAGAAGACTTCTAGGGTTAACCCTTGCACTTTCACTGCTAATTCCAGCTTCTGCTGCTCTTGCAGGTAGTGCACCTAACTCGACTCCACCTAGCTGGGTCAAGTCAGCGAATGTGTATGAAGTTAATGTTCGTCAATACAGTTCTAACTCCAAATTGACATCGGTAACGAAGGATATTCCTCGCCTAAAGAAGATGGGAGTTAAGGTTCTATGGTTGATGCCAATCTTCCCAATTGGTGTTGAGAGAAGACTTGGTTCACTAGGTTCTCCTTATTCCATTAAGGATTACAAGAAAGTAAATCCTGAGTTTGGAACAGCTAGTGATTTAAAGGCTTTGGTAAAGGCTGCTCATAAAGCTGGGCTCTATGTGATCTTGGACTGGGTGGCGAACCACACTTCTTGGGATAACTCTTGGATTACCAGCCATCCTGATTGGTATACGCAAGAAGGCGGAGAATCATCAGCCCTAAGGGAACTGGTTGGAACGATGTTGCCGATCTGAACTTTGACAACCAAGAGATGCGTGCAGCGATGATCTCTGCCATGAAGTATTGGGTTACAGGCTTTGATGTTGATGGTTTTAGATGTGATGCTGCCGGGATGGTTCCTGCAGATTTCTGGGATGAGGCTGCGATTGAACTTGCTAAGAGCAAGAAGCTTTTCATGCTTGCTGAAGATGGAAGTTCTTCAGCACTACTAGAAGATGCCTTCAATGCCAATTACAACTGGAACCTAATGGGCAAGTTGAAGAGTCTAGGTTCAGGGTTTGGAAGCCAAGCTCTCATAGAAGGTGTTATTGATCAGCAGTCATACACCTACCCAACTGGAACTTATCCTCTGAACTTCATCACTAACCATGACGAGAACTCTTGGAATGGAACTGTTCAGGAGTTCTACGGTTTAGCTGAAGATTCAATGGCTGTACTGACATACACCCTGCCTGGTATGCCACTTGTCTATAACGGTCAGGAGGTTGGCCTAGATCAGAGACTTGAGTTCTTTGAGAAAGATCCAATCAACTGGAAGGCGTATGGTAAGAAGGGTGCAGCTAAGACACTGTTCTATACCAACCTCAACTCTTTGAAACTCAATAACCCAGCCCTCTGGGCTGGTTCTGC
>RFNI01000091.1 GCA_009927245.1 Actinomycetota bacterium
ACTTTTTTAGTAATCTGAAATAGAAGTTCAAGACACTAGATAGGGGAAAATAGTGGACATTCTTGTAGATACTCTCAGGGGCATTTTTAGAAAAAGGAAAGAACGCAATCCAGCTCAGAGTGCAGTTTTCGGAGCACTGTTTGTTTGCTTAGGCTTTGGATTCACTTTCGGCCCATTGCTAATTTCTTTCATTACAACGCCTGGTGACAACATGTTGAGCGAAGGTGGCGGTGGCGGTGGATCCGCAATCTGGGGAATGATTTCTACCTTACCTATCGGATCTGTGATCGCATTAATTGGTGTGATCCGACTCTTCTCAGGTGTGATTTCCGCCAGTAACGCAACAGCAGTCAATAAAGATGACGAGTCCGAGCAAAAAATCATTAATGCACACAAAGCAATTTCGATAGCAGCCCTAGGGCCAGCGGCCCTTTTCACAATCTTCCTGATTTTGTGCATGACTGCGTTGTTTAGCCGTGGAGTTAGTGATGACATGTTCGGACTCTTAGCTCTGCTCATTGTTTTGCAGGTTTTATTCGGTGGACGCGCGATCTTCATAGCACGAAGAACAAGAGACTCAAAGCTAACCTTGACAATTGCATCTTTTGTCACACTAATTCTGTTCGGTTATCTTTACTTAGCCCTTAGCTACTTCCCTCACCTGTTCTTCTTTATCGGTTAGTTACTGACAAACAAATACACCGCTGCTATTCTCAAATCAGTGGGGGCACAGTAAGCGCCTCTAGAAACAGGGGGAAACATGTCTACCGAGCAGCCCAAAAAAGTCATTAACCACTTCTCGCTTCGAATTGCTTTGATAAACATGTTTATCGGCATTGAATTATTCTTTATGCCGTTTCTTCTCCAACTCATTCAGGACGTGTTACCTGCGGACAGCCTAGTGAAGGCGAGTGGTGGAGGATACGTGATGTTCTACATCATCCCCCTCTCATTTCTTATAACGCTTGTGGGTCTAATCATGACAATCGTTGCCCTAGTTGGAAAGAAAACTCCAGTTCTTAAAGGAGCTCCGCTAACAACAAAGAACAAAATTTCTCTTGTCTTCACAGCAATATTTGCTCTGATAAATCTAAGGATGACCTGGATGGTCATCGGATGGGGATAAACATGTCTAAGAAATCTGTATGGCGCGCAGTCGGTTTAGTGGTAGCACTAATTCCTTTGGCGATACTCATCTTTGCTCCAGCTCCTTTAGGGTTTACTGGTGGAGGACCAGCTGGGTACGCATTCATGTTCTTCATCTTGAGCATTCCAGCAGGAATACTTGTTTCACTAATTGGCAAGGCACCTGAGTTGTTTAGGAGAATCGTTGCAATCGCTGGTGGATCAATCTTGTTTCTTTACTTACTGTCAATCCTTGCCAACTTGGCTTCACAGTCCACAAACTAGAAAAGCAAAGGTCTCCAAAGCACCGCCACACTCCACAAACATGAGTGCTATCTAAAGCGGAAAGAACTGTAGGTTCACTAGTCTTGAACCAGCGGGGGCAAATGGTCTTCTCTATGAGTTAGGGGCATTCCAGTGAGTCTCAGTGTTAATCCATTTCAAAAGGGCGTCAAACGCAAAGGTTTGGCTGTAGTTATCTTCGGAGCTTGCTTTGTTGTTGGAGGGCTTCTCTTCGCCTTCGCACCAGCACTTCTTGCCTTACTACTCTTTCCAATCGTCGGTGAAGGTGGCGGGGCAGCCATCTGGTTCATGATCTTGACTCTTCCAGTTGGAACAGCTGTTGCAATGTTTGGACTAGTCACAATGATTGGCGGAACAATAGCCACTCTTCGTATGAAGCTTCCAACAGAGCAAGAAGATGCTGTTACTAGAAACAGGCTGCTGAGCCACCGAGCAATAGCACTGGCATCACTACTGCCACTTTCTCTTATCCCTACCCCAATCGTTGCCTTTGTCCTCACCAACATGGTTGCTGGCGGTAACTCAGGAACAACTGCGTTCTATGTAATAGCAGCACTGCAGATAGTCGCAGGTGGCTTTGCTCTTTACTTTGCCATCAGAACTAAACGAGCAGCTCTAATTGCGATTCTCACCGGCGTTGTATTGCTTTCACTAGCAGGCTCGTATGCGCTGAACGATTACGTTGTTTCCTTAGAAACCCTAAATTCAGTAGAGAATCTCTAGTTCGAAGCAACAATACTTCTGATGCGAACAGCAATATAAGCAGTCACATCAACTAGAGCCAAGATAAGAATTGCTGGAAGCATTGAGTTTACGAACCACTGCAATGTAACTGCATCAAGAGGTTCTTTCTTAAACCAACCGCCGTAATAGTTCAGTTCAGAAATTGCAGCGATACCGAACATGAACGACATGAAGGTAACAACCACTACAAAGATCACAACTAGAACAAAGTTCAAGCTAAGAGCTGCTGTTCCAGCAACCTTCTTAGGCTTAGCCTGGCTAGCACCGTGAGCTCTAGTTCTAGCAGCGTAGATGCTACCGATAGCAACAGAACCTCCAACGATGGCCAAGATCAAAACCCAAACCCAAGACTGAGGGTTCTGTCTGTTTGACTGATAAACAGTGATACCAATTAGAAGAGCCAAAGTAGTTCCAACGATTGGATAAACAAAAGCTAGAGCAGCTTCACGCTTAGCCCTCTTCTGTTCAGGGGTTAGAGTTCCCGCAACAGCTTCAGACTTACGGTAAACGGTGACGCTAAGAAGTAAGAAGACACAGACAGCCGCAGCCAAGATGATAGGCACATAAACACCGGTTAGCTGATCAACGACTGTTCCAGATGATCCAAACATGTTGAATGAAGCACTAAAAGCACTGAGCGCAAAGAAGACTAGCGAAACCAAAGAAACAACTACACCAACAGTTGCAAACCTAAAGACCGGTAGTGCTCCAGGAGTCTTCTTAGACAGCGTAGTCAGCCTTACGGTAAGCAAGACCTGAGAAACCAGCAAGAGCAACTAAAGCAGCAAGGAAGACATATGTGCTGCCCTTAGTCAGAGCCTGAGATCCAACCTCATACGTATTCGGTTCGATGTATCTTGGACCTTCAAGAATGCCTAGGAAGTTAGCGATCATGAACCCAAACCAAGCGAGGGTTAGACCTAGAAGAACGAACAGGGTTGCTACTTTGAGTGATTTATTCATAGTTCGAGCCTAGTTGCCAACCAGCCCATCCCTAACCTCACTAAAGTCCCCCAAATTGGGGACAGTAGTGCGCTTCTCAGATAAACCACCTTTTTCTAGGATTGGTATCGACAGTTTTAGCGAACTGGGATTGAGAAGCACAATTTTGAGAGAGGTTGATCCGCAATGCTGAGAAATAAGAGCAGAGGCGCTCAAGGCTATTTGTCGGTATTTTTGCTTGTACTGGGAATTGTAGTAACTGCAATTAGTTTTCCATCGGCCATGCAAACTATTGATTTGATGAACAGCCCCAATTGGAATCAACCGGGGAATGCGATGCCCCTTCTCATGATCTTCATCATCCCTATTGCGATAGTGTCTTGGTCAGGTTTGATCATTGGCCTCTCAGCCCTAGGTGTAGGGATAGCTCTGGCTATCAATGTCCTAAAGAGACGCTAACCGCTTCAAGATCGTCAAGCAGAATGCTTTGATCT
>RFNI01000090.1 GCA_009927245.1 Actinomycetota bacterium
TGTTATAAGCAATGGATGTATCTAGAAATTTACTAAGTTCTAAACCAGAGCAAGTCAGCTTAACGCCGGTGGTGTCTGGGTTGATTCTTACGCCGCTGCCAAAGAATCCCGAATAACATCTAGAAGAAAACGTATGGAAAGAATGCCGAACCCAGGTAAAGGTATCCGAATAAAGTTAGCAAGACTATGACGGTGAGAATTAAAGTTAGCTTCGTGTCCCCAGACTTTTTTGCTAGGTAGATCGCGTAGCCACCGAGGAGTAGCTGAAGAACAACGAGAGATAAGATTCCAAACAAGCCCTCACTGCCTTGAGAACTAAACAGCCCACCTAAGTTGAAAACAAGGAAGGTTGTGACAAGCGCTACTGGCCCCATGACCGCTAGTGCAAGGGCTTTGTTTGCAACAACTTTGTTTCGTTCAGACTCATCTTGGTCATCAGTCGCTTTTGCCCTTAGAGCTGAAATCACTCCTCCGAAATGCATTACAACACCGGTCAATGCCGTCATGCCACCAATGGGCAAGGTGAAGATCATTAGCCAAATTGCAGCTCCGCCACCTCCACCGCCTTCGCTAAACATGTTGCCCCCAGGCGGTGTCGACAGAAAGGCAATAAGCAATGGGCTGAAGGTAATCAAAAAGCCTAAGAAAATAACCAAAGCTCCAAGAATTGCTCTCTGAACTGGAGTTCGTTTTTGGCCTCTTCGAAAAATACCTTTGAGAATATCTACAAACAAAATCTCCACTATTTTCCCCTAACTAGTGTTCTGGATCTCTATTTCAGATTACTAAAAAAGTGGTTTTATGCTTTGAATTTACTTGGTGAAGTTAACCCTTTTGTTTCCTAATCCAACGAATGAGGTCTCTTATTGCCACATAGATAAGGTAAATAAAACTTTGCTTGACTAAACGAGATCCCCACCTGCGTAATCTTTTTGATCCAGAACCAAGGATCGCAACAAAGATACCTATAGGAATTGTGTAGAGAGTAAACCAGAGAGCTGCCCCACCGGCTCCACCAAAAGCATTACCTCCAGGAGCCGTGCTCAGGACTGCGACAAGGATAGGAAGTACTGCAATGAATACACCTAGGCCAATCATCCAAGGACGTGATATTGGTTTCTCTGGATCTATGTTTGAATTCATTAACTTTCCCCCAGTTTAAAGAGCGGATTCTTGCCGCCACTTCATTGAGATTAGCAGTGGCGATTAAGTTTCTGACTAACCTACTGATAAAAAAACTCAAGGTAG
>RFNI01000235.1 GCA_009927245.1 Actinomycetota bacterium
GAGCCAAGACGGGAAATTCTTTTCAGTGAAGAAGATTACTTAAGGGTAACCTTTGCACCAGCAGCTTCTAGAGCAGCCTTAGCCTTCTCTGCGGTCTCCTTGTTAGCACCCTCAAGTACGGTTGCTGGAGCGCCGTCAACAACGGCCTTTGCTTCGCCTAGACCTAGGTTAGTCAGTGCACGCACTTCCTTAATAACCTGGATCTTCTGGTCGCCAGCAGCTTCAAGAACGACGTCGAATGAGTCCTTCTCTTCAGCAGCTTCAGCGCCGCCACCAGCTGCAGGTGCAGCAGCAACAGCTACTGGAGCAGCGGCGGTAACTTCGAATACTTCTTCGAACTTCTTAACGAACTCTGAAAGCTCGATTAGTGAAAGCTCCTTGAAGGCTTCGATTAGCTGGTCTGTAGTCAGCTTTGCCATGTGTATCTCCTTGTTTTAGTTTGTAAAGCGTTGGTTTGGTTAAGCAGCTTCTTGCTTCTGACGCAGAGCGTCGACTGCGCGTGCAGCCTGAGCAAGAGGTGCCTGGAACATGTATGCTGCACCGAATAGTGAAGCCTTGAAAGCATTGGCAGCCTTGGCCAGCAATACTTCTCTAGATTCAAGATCAGCGAGCTTGGTAACCTCTGCAGCGGTTAGAGCTAGACCATCGAAATAGCCCGCCTTAACAACTAGCAGTGGGTTTGCCTTAGCGAAGTCACGCATTGCCTTGGCAACAGAGACTACGTCTCCGCTGACAAATGCCATTGCTGTTGGTCCTGCTAGGTGACCGTCAAAAGCGGTTACTCCAGCATTCTTTGCAGCGATGGTTAGCAGTGTGTTCTTAGCTACGGCGTAAGTTGCATCGGCACTGATTGAACGGCGCAGCTCTTTAAGCTGTGCCACAGTGAGTCCGCGGTACTCGGTTAGCAGAACAGCCTTAGAGGTCTGGAATAAACCAGTCAACTCTGCAACTGTGGCTTGCTTGTCCGCCATGGCGCTCCTTATATCTGTGATGCCGGTAGCCCTAGGGTCTTAAAGTAAAAAAGCTCTGGCGCAAATGACCAGAGCTTGAAAAGTATCAAATTCAGTTCACCTGCGCTGGATGCCGCTTACTTAGCGGACCTTCGTCGAAGCATGCAAAACCTCTGATAAATCTTTGGATTTGCCTGCACCGAAACCGGCGGTCTTTGGCTTCCCCCAGTTTAGCCTGAAAGCACCTACCCCGCAACCCCCAAGAAACTAGGCTAGAGGCATGGAATACACCGAACTTGATGAAGATGGCCAAGTAGCCGAAGTCCAGAAGCTAGTCCCTGGACTCTTGAGCCAATACGGTATTGAAGCCCGCTCAGTAGAGAACGTCAATCACGACTTCAACTCCACCTTCAAGATCACTACATCCGGAGGTGATGACTTAGCTCTTCGAATCAACCTAAGCATGGGTAAATCAGGCAAAGAGGTCTTGGCCGAGATGCAGTGGTTAGAGGCCCTTGCTCAAGATGGCTCAGTTCACGCTCCTCAACCGCTTAGAACGACTAACGGAGAGCTGTTTATCACTACCCGATTTGAACCGCTTGATGCAGACACCTCTGTTGTTTTATTCAAATGGATTGAAGGCGAAGAAGTTGGGGATGAACCAACGCAAGAGCAGCTTTACGAACTCGGCCAAAACATGGCAAGGTTGCAACTATTTGCCAAAGATCTTTCATTCACAGATGGTGCGTTCTTGCCAACCATCAACAGAACTTTGATGAACAGCAAGGACCTACTAACTTCAAGTCAGCCAGCCCCAATCAGCGACAAGTTATATGCAGATATTCTCAAGGGTTTAGCGTTGAGCGACGAAGTCTTTTCCAGAATCTCTAAGGAACATGAACTCATCCCAATCCACGCAGATCTTCATATGGGAAATGTAATTCAAAGCAAAGACAAGTTGTCCATTATCGACTTTGATGATGCAGGTCTAGGTTTGCCAATTCAAGACCTATTCATCAGCAACTATTACATTCGTGAAGACACTGAAAAAGAGAAACATCTGAAGGCTGGCTATTCTTCAATACTGGAATTACCAAATGTCTCAGCTGAGGACTACGAAATTCTCCTGCTGGGAAGAATGATTGTTCTGATTGACGCAGTGCTAGACATGACTTCAGCTGATGCAATCGAGTTCCTGCCAAAATTCCTAGTCAAAACACAAAAGAGATTTGACCATTTCTATGCAACTGGAGAGTTTTCTCTGGTCGATTATCGTGTTGAAGAGTAGCCAATCTTGGCATCCCAACTCTTGCCTAAAGAGTCCCTCGACTAAGACCATCTAGAACTATTACAGCTCGCTGTCTAAGTTCAGGTAGATCACTCAAACGCTTTAGACCATTAACCTGTTGACTCATTCTGTGGTTCTTCACAAACTCTTCTTTATGTCTATCTAGGAAATCCCAATACAGAGTTGTGAAAGGACAGGCGTTATCGCCAACTCTTAGTTTTGGATCGTAAACACATCCCTTACAAAACTGAGTCATCCTGGAGATGTATGCACCACCGGCTGAATATGGTTTAGTCATCAGCTGACCACCATCAGCATGAACCCCCATACCAATGACGTTAGGAACCATTACCCACTCGTTGGCATCAATAAAGACTTCTCTCATCCAATCAAGAAACTCTTGAGGATTGGTACCTGTAATTAGAGCTAGATTGCTCAAGATCATCAACCTTGGAATGTGGTGAACCCACGCTCTATCTTCAATGTCTTTCACTACTGAACTGACACAGTTCATCTTGGTCTTAGTTGAATCAGTGAAGGCAGGCAGTAGCTTTCTATCTGCCTTTAGACCGTTACGGAACTTGTAGTCCTCCCCTAAGAACCAATACATCCCGTTGATGTATTCACGCCAACCAATAACCTGTCTAACAAAGGCTTCAACAGATTGAATAGGTGCCTTACCTGCTCTGTAAGCACTAACCACAGCAGCAACAACTTCATCAGCATGCAATAAACCATTGTTTAGATAAGGGCTCAGCAGTGAGTGATGCAGTGCCCAGTTATCAGCCATAACAGCGTCCTCATAAGGACCAAAGCCAGCAAGGTGGTTCTCTACAAAGTTCTCTAGCTGTCTTAGAGCACCTGTTCTAGTTGTTGCCCAGGTCTCTGTTGGTTCAAACCCAAGTTCTTCAGCGACCTCTAGATCAATCTGATCTCTTGAGTGATAAAGGTATGGAGGGAAGGTGTAGTTCTTAGGTGGTGGTAACCGGTTATCAGCATCGTAATTCCACTGCCCACCCTCAGGTTTACCGTCACTAACCAAGACATCTAAACGAATACGTTGTGCTCGGTAGAAGTTCTCCATCACAAAGCTCTTCTGCTTAGAGGCCCAAGCGTTAAAGTCTTCCCTGCTGGTTAGAAACAGATCGTTCGGGACAAACTGAACTCC